>MVZB01000166.1 GCA_002068205.1 candidate division BRC1 bacterium ADurb.BinA292 | reverse complement strand
ATCGCGCCCAGTCGATCGACGCGGCGCGCAGCCGCGGCGGCGTGCCCGTCTTGAGCCGCCCCGTCTCGAAGCCGATTCGCTGCAGCGCGTCGCCCAGCCCCACCGCCGCGCGTTCGCCCATGCGGCCCGCCGGCTCGCGGCGCAGGCCAATGTGGATCAGGCCGTCCAGGAACGTGCCGGTGGTGCAGATGACGGCGCGCGCGCCGACGCGCTCCGGCTCGCCGCCGCCCGTGTCGACCAGCACGCCAGCCACCCGGCACCCCCCCGCGCCGTCGCGCTCCAGCAGCAGATCGACGGCCATGCCCGCCGCCACGGTCAGACCCGGCGTGGCGGCCATCCGGTCGCGCATCCAGGCATTGTAGGCCAGCTTGTCGCATTGCGCCCGCGGCGCCTGCACGGCGGGCCCCTTGCGCGTGTTCAGCATGCGGAACTGAATGCCGGTCGCGTCGGTCGCCTGCGCCTGCACGCCCCCCAGCGCGTCGATCTCGCGCACCAGGTGCCCCTTGGCCAGCCCGCCAATCGACGGGTTGCACGACATCAGCGCGACATGCCGCGGGTCCAGCGTCAGCAGCAGGACGCGCCGGCCCAGCCGCGCCGCCGCGTGCGCCGCCTCGCAGCCGGCATGCCCGGCGCCAATCACGATGATGTCGTAGTGTGCGTAAGACATGATCCCACCTCAAACCCTCTCGTTGATTTTGACTTCCTGCTCCAAGCAAGTGCAACTAGGAATATTCCGCTTGAACTTGAAACACTGTGACAATAAGATCGTGTCCCAAGCGGCGAAGGAGAGAAACGATGAAGACGATCAGAATAAGCGCAGATGTCTGGGAAGCCCTTAAGCAACGAGCAGTCCCATTGGAGGACACACCGGACGCTGTTCTAAGACGCGTACTAGGGATTTCTGGCGAACGAAGCGGGCATCGTCAAATACTGAGAGGTCAACACACGGCCTCGGAGAAGACTGGCGGTAGAGCCTTTGCTGGGGAGACAGGTTCTTCTGAACAGGGCGAGAAGTTCGACGCAGGGGACAGAAAAGTCGTGGTTTCCTATCTTGAGAGTAGGTACAAGACCTTACTTCGAAGAATTCGACCTAGCCAGAAACTCTTTAAGGCCCAAGACGGCAGGTACTATCTGATATCCGGAGGATACGGGCTATGGCATGGTATCAACCTATCGCTCCAGAAGCTGCTGATGCGGCATCCCGATGCGACTACTCTCATCGTTGTGCATATGCGTGACGGGTATCGAATATACATGAACGAAACGGACGGTATAGCCAAAATAACCAAGAATATGCACTTGCTTTCCTATGACAAGGCTACCGAGCAGCGCAAGTTTAATCTGGTGGAAGATGGTGATCAGCTTGTGGTCAAAGAGCTCCCTGACCTTCGACTAGACCTTATCGATATCATTTAGTCATCCTACTTATCAGCAGAATCATATGCCGTTTCGCTATACTATCTGCGACGACCACACAAAGATGTCAGAAGCCGGAGACGAGCCGATGCGAGCGGATCATCACCCCCGCCAGATGCGCGCCCCACAGCGCCAGGCCGGTCACCTCCAAAATTCCGCTGACGCCGATCACGCCGAAGAACAGCGGGTGCCAGTCGGTGAGCGTCTGGGTCGAAACCCGCAGAAAGCATCCGGCGTTCACCAGCACGAACGGCGCCCACAGCCCCGTCAGCGTCCGGTGGTCCACGCCTGCCAGCATCGGCACGACGCGCGCCGAAATCCCCATGATCATCAGCGAGACGAAGCCGACCGTAATGGCGTGGCGGATTGCGCCGTAATAGGCATGGCTGAACGCGATGCCGCTCGCCATTTGGTAGACCGGCAGCAGCAGGAGCATCACGAGCGAAGCGGCCAGCCAGCCCCAGGCGGCGCGGATGAACTTGGCCGACCGGCACGGCCCGCCGCTGATCCCCGGCAGCGGCCGCCAGAACCGCAACGACTGCCCGATCAGCAGGCACCCCGCCGCCAGCATCAGCCACGGCACAAGCAGCAGCGCCGCCACGTGATGGCTGCCGCTGAAGCGATACGCCAGGAACAGGCTCACTTCGCCGAAGATCGCGCCGACAATCAACCCGAAGGCGGTCCACGCCCGCCGGGGCGCGACCGGCGCGCGATCATACAGGATCGGCAGCAGCCGCAGGTTCACCCCCAGGATCATGCAGAGCGCCAGCCCGTGGACCTGCAGGTCGCGCAGCGGCGCCTGCCAGGTCGCGACCTGCGCCACCAGCGCGTCCCGGTCCGGCGCGATCATCACCCGGTGCATGTGCCAGACGCTCAGCAGCGCCTGGATGAGGAAGAAAGCCAGGCCGGCGAGGACGAACGCCGCGTAGGGCTCCAGCGGGCGCCGCGCCGCGCGCAGCGTGCCCGCCAGGTGGCCGGCGAACACGCCGATCGCCGCGATCTCCAGCGCCCCGCCCCCCAGCGCCGCCGGCAGCGCCCAGCCGGCGGCCGGCACTCTCATCCCCGCCGTGCGCAGCACGAGCCCGCTCAGCATCAGCCCCAGTGCCGTCCCCGCCCCACGCGGCGCCGCCGCCGGGGCGTGCCACAGCCGCGGAAGCATCTGGTATCCAAATCCCATCACGAACAACCCGACCCAGCCGAAGATCTGCGCGTGGCCGTGCGCGTTGACGTGATGCAGCGAAATGCCCGTGAAATCGCCGGCAAAGCCGATGCTCCACAGCAGCCAGGCCCCCCACGAGGCGCCGGCGGTCAGGACGGTCGCGATGGCGGCCAGAAAATACGGCCGATGCGGCAGCGGGATGTCGACGGCGGCGGCTGGCGCGGCGGCCGCGAGCGGCGGGGCGGATTCAGGCATGGGCGGGCTCCGGCGGAGGGGTTTTGCGGCTTGATACGCGAATCAGGTTGCGGCGGTCAGTCCGCCACGAAGCTGATCCCCGGACACAGCGGGATGCTGGCCGACGGCTCGGCCACCACCTCGGCCAGCGTCGTCGCCGACAGCGCCTCCTGGATCGCGGCCATCGCGTCGTCCATCCGCCGGTGCAGCGGGCAGAGCTGCGCGCCGTGCGCCGCCAGACCCAGCGGACAACTGTGGATCCGCTTGATCGGATCGACGGCGTTGACCACGTCGAAGATCGTCAGTTCCTCGGCGGGGCGCAGCAGCTGATAGCCGCCGTGCAGCCCCCGGATCGCCCGGATGATCTTCTCCCGCGCCAGCATCTGCAGGACCTTGGACAGGTAGCCGGCCGGGACCTTCGTGATCCGGGCGATCTCGGCCGTTGTCAGCGGGTTGTCGGGCTGCTGGGCCAGGGCGACGGTGGCGCGCAGGGCGTATTCGGCGGTCTGAGAGAACATGCAGGAGGAGCTTTCAGGGGGAACTGCGATATCCAGGAAAAAATGGATATCTTAACCTTGACATCCACTTTAGCGGCGCGGTATGCTCGCCGTCAAGTGGATAAAAGCATCCACTTTTTCCCGGCCCCCCGCCGGCGATCCACCCCCCCCGGAGGTTTTCCTCCTCATGCGCTACTTCAAGCTCTGGCTGGCGCTCGGTCTCGTCATCGTCGCCTCGTTCGCCGTCCTCGGATACTTCGGATTCGAGATCTATCGCCAGATGCCCCCCATCCCGGCCGAAGTTGTTGACGCCGACGGCAACGTCCTCTTCACCGGCCAGGATATCCGCGACGGCCAGAACGTCTGGCAGTCGATCGGCGGCCAGGAACTCGGCTCCATCTGGGGCCATGGCGCCTACGTCGCCCCCGACTGGTCCGCCGACTGGCTCCATCGCGAGTCGGTCCTGATTCTCAATGCCTGGGCCCGCGCCGAGCACGGCGCCCCCTACGCCGACCTGGATGAACGCGCCCAGTCGGATCTGCGCACCCGCCTGCGTACCCTCATCCGCACCAATACCTACGATCCCGACACGCAGCGCCTGGTCCTCAACAACGACCGCGCCGCCGCCATCGAGCGTCTCGGCCGCTACTACGGCGCCCTCTTCAGCGACGCCGCCGAGTTCCCCGCCGACGTCCAGGAGATCGCCGATGGCGGCTTCAATCCCGCCGAGTTGCGCGACGCCTACGCCGTCGCCACCAACACAATCCGCGACCCCGAGCGCCAGCGCCAAATGAACGCCTTTTTCTTCTGGACCGCATGGGCCGCCGGCGCCGAGCGGCCCCGCGCGACAGAAGCCGCCGCCGTCCAGTCCTTCAGCGACCGGCCCGCCATCACCTACACCAACAACTGGCCGGCCGAGGCGCTCATCGCCAACCGCCCCAGCGGCGCCATCATCGTCTGGTCGGTCGTCAGCTTCGTCCTGCTGCTGGCCGGCATCGGCGCACTGGCCTGGTATTACGCTGTGCTGAAGCATCGCGACGACCCCGAGACGAACCTCCCCGTCGGCGACCCGCTCCTCGGCCTCCAGCCCACCCCCTCGATGAAGGCTACGCTCAAGTACTTCTGGGTCGTCGTCGCGCTCATCGTCGCGCAGGTTGGCCTGGGCGCCGTCACCGCCCATTACGGCGTCGAGGGCTCCGGCTTCTACGGCTTCCCCCTGGCCGACATCCTTCCCTATGCCGTCACGCGCACCTGGCACACCCAGCTCGGCATTTTCTGGATCGCCACGGCCTGGCTCGCCACCGGCCTGTTCATGGCCCCGGCCGTCTCGGGCCACGAGCCGAAATTCCAGCGCGCCGGCGTCAATTTCCTCTTCGTCTGCCTGCTCATCATCGTCGTCGGCTCGATGTTCGGCACCTGGTACGGCACCCGCCAGACGATGGGCTACACGATGAACTTCTGGTTCGGCCATCAGGGGTACGAATACGTCGATCTCGGCCGGTTCTGGCAGCTCTTCCTGTTCATCGGCCTGGTCCTGTGGCTCGTGCTGATGGGCCGCGGGATGTGGCCCGCCTTCCGCCAGCCCGGCGAGCACCGCCATCTGCTCGGCCTGTTCCTGGTCAGCTCGGCCGCCATCACGCTGTTCTACGCCGCCGGCCTGATGTGGGGCCGCCAGACCCACCTGGCCCTGGCCGAATACTGGCGCTGGTGGGTCGTCCACCTGTGGGTCGAGGGCTTCTTCGAGGTCTTCGCCACCGTCGTCATCGCGTTCCTCTTCACCCGTATGGGCCTGCTGCGCACGGCGACGGCGACCGCCGCCGTCCTCTTCGCCACCACGATCTTCCTCTCGGGCGGCATCATCGGCACGTTCCATCACCTTTACTTCACCGGCACGCCCACGGCGATCCTCGCCCTCGGCGCGGTCTTCAGCGCGCTGGAAGTCGTCCCGCTGGTCCTCATCGGCTTCGAAGCCTACGAGAACCTGACGCTCTCGCGCGTCCGCCCGTGGGTCAACGCCTACAAGTGGCCGATCTACTTCTTCATCGCCGTTGCCTTCTGGAACCTGGTCGGCGCCGGTCTGTTCGGCTTCCTGATCAATCCGCCGATCGCCCTCTACTACATGCAGGGGCTCAACACGACCCCCGTCCATGGCCACACCGCCCTGTTCGGCGTCTACGGCATGCTCGGCATGGGCCTGACCCTCTTCTGCCTGAAGGGCATGGCCGCGCGCAACGTCTGGCGCACCCGCGTCCTCTCCTTCGCCTTCTGGTCGATCAACATCGGCCTGGCGCTGATGGTCCTGCTCAGCCTGCTGCCGATCGGCCTGATGCAGACCTGGGCCAGCGTCGAATACGGCCTGTGGTACGCCCGCTCGGCCGAGTTCCTCCAGAACGGCCTGATGGACAACCTGCGCTGGTTGCGCGTCGTCGGCGACACCATCTTCGCCATCGGCATCGTCGCCTTCGGCTGGTTCGTCCTCGGCTTGAAGATGGGCTGGTCGGTCGATAGCGGCCGCGTCGACCTGAGCACCGAGCAGTACCCCCAGGGCGCCGTCGCCGGCAAGTAACGCGGGCGCCGCCCCGCCGGCGGCGTCCTCCATTCCGTTTGAATCAAGGAGAGTCGTCCATGACCGCTACACTCAACCCCGAGATGACCGTCGGCGCCTTCGTCGCCGAACGCCCCGCCCGCTCGCGCGTCTTCGAAAAACTGGGCATCGACTACTGCTGCGGCGGCAAGAAGCCGCTGGCCGAGGTCTGCGCCCGGCGCAACCTGCGCGTCGAGGATGTCCTGCAGCTCATCGAGGCCGCCGATGCCGGTCCCGAGGAGCCCGCCGTCCAGCCCGCCAGAATGACCCTGGCCGAGCTGTGCGATCACATCGAACAGACGCACCACGCCCTGCTGCGCCGCGAGCTCCCCCGCCTGGCCGCGATGATCGAAAAGGTCCTCAACGCCCACGGCCAGTCCTATCCCTGGATCCAGGCACTCCAGCAGGTCTTCCACGGCCTGGCCGACGAGCTGTTCAGCCACATGATGAAGGAAGAACAGATTCTCTTCCCCCTCGTGCGCAAACTGGAGGCCGGCGACCCCTCCGCCGCCCCGATGATCGCCGCCGAGCACGGCCCGATCCACTGCATGGAGGCCGAACATGACTCGGCCGGCGACGCCCTGGCGCGCATGAGCGAGCTGACGGCCGTCTACACCCCGCCTCAGGGGGCCTGCAACACCTTCCGCGCCATGCTGGACGGCCTGCGCGAGCTGGAGCTGGACCTTCACCAGCACATCCACAAGGAGAACAACATCCTCTTCCCCCGCGCCCAGGAACAGGCCCGCGCCCTGGTCTAGGCCCCGTCCAGCCCGCATCCCGGCGGGGCGCCGGAACCCCGTAGTGGGAATCGGCGCCACGCCGGCGTGCGACCGGCGCCGCCGCCGGTCAATCCAGCTTCACTCCCTCACGCTCCACCACGTGGCATGGCCATCCTGGCCATGACCCGAGGCGCTGGAAAATCCCTTCCGCCGCCGCCCCGGCGCATGGGCCGGTTGCCCCGCCCCCTCGACGCCCGCGCCAATCCCCTTGCCTTTGCACGTGCGACGGCCGGGGGATTGGTTTATATTGGGAAGTAACCGGCTGCCGTGGGGTGATACCATCAGGGAGCGCCAGAGAACGATATGAACGGCAACAAAAAATGCATGAAATGCGGGGAACCGGCGACGCATAAGTTCACACGCATCGAGAAGGGCCAGATCTTCGACGTCTACCTGTGCGATCGGCACGCGGCCGAAACCAGCCAGTATATTCCCAAACCGGAAATTCCACTCAGCGAGATCCTCGAGGGGCTGCTCAAGCAGGAGGTGAAGGCTCAGAGCGGCTCGACCGCCCCAGCCGGGGTCGTTTGCAGCCAGTGCGGCCTGCGCTTCGAGGCCTACAAGCGCAACCTGATGCTCGGCTGCGACGCCTGCTACGAGTCCTTCGAGGAATACCTCGTCCCCGACCTGCGCCGGTTCCACGGCGAGACGCGCCACATCGGCCGCAAACCGGGGGGCGGACGCCAGGTGCCCGATCAGCAGGATGCGCCGGCGCGCCATCGCAAATCGGCCGGCAGCCTGGAACTGAGCGTG
>MVZB01000165.1 GCA_002068205.1 candidate division BRC1 bacterium ADurb.BinA292 | reverse complement strand
CCGAGGCCGGGATCGCGGCCATCCTCGCGACGCCCACCGCCGCCCCGCCGGCCTGGCTCAGCGCCCGCCATCCCGAGATCCTCTATGTTCCCCGCGACGGGCACGGCGCCGGCCAGGGCGGCCGCCGCCCGGTCTGCCCGTCCAATCCTGTTTATCGCGCGCACTGCCGGCGGATTATTCGCCGCCTCGCGGAGGAGTTCAGCGGCGACCCGCGCGTCATCGGCTGGCAGATCGGCGACGGAAGCCTACCCCATCGTGCCGGAGGCGGCTGCGCTTGCTCGGTCTGTCTCGATCACTTCCATGAATTCCTGCGCGCCCGGCATCAGACGATCGACCGCCTGAACGAACTGTGGGGCCTGCAGCTCTGGAGCCAGGCCTACGGCGATTTCGACCAGATCCCGGCGCCGCGCGTCGGGGATCATCCTTCGCTGCTGGCGGCCTGGGCCGAATTCACCTCGGCGATTCACCTCGATTTCATCAACATGCAGGCCGGGGTGCTGCGCGAGGTGGCGCGCGGCGAACCATCGAGCGGGGAGGCGGGCGATTCCCTCGCCGGCGGACCGCGCCCGCGCCGGCTGCTCGGCATGCAGCAGCTCATCGGCGCCGAGCTGCCGCCGACCGGTGTGATGGATCTGCTCGAGATGAATCGGCGGCTGGATGTCGTGCAGTTCAATCACGATCACCCGCTCGACCAGCTGGCGAGCGCCGCCTTCTGGTTCGACCGCGTGCGTCCGCTCAAGGGGCGCCCCTTCTGGTGCACCCGAACCGCCGCCACCTGGACCGGCGACGTCCAGGCGGGCGGGGCGCTGCCGCCGCGCGGGTTCTGCCGGGTGAACAGTTGGCTTCCCATCGCGCTGGGGGGCGAGGCCAATCTTTACGGGCCGTGGCGCGCCCACTGGGCCGGTCCGGAACTTATGCATGGCTCGGTCATCACCAGCGACGCGCGCCCCGGCCCCGCCTTCGAGGAAATCCAGGAGATCTCCAGCGGGTTCTACGCCGCCGCCGAATTCCTGCGCAACACGACCGTTGAACCGGCGCGCATCGCACTGCATGCCGCGCATCACGCCTGGGCAACGTTTCAGGCACAGCCGATGATCGCCGGGTTTGATTACTATGATGCGCTCATCCGCTCGATCTACACGCCGCTGATCGAGGCGCAGTTCCGGCTGGATGTGATCGAGCCGGCCGCCGACCTGACCCCGTATCGGGTCGTTGTCAGCCCGTTTCTGCCGTCGCTCGATGCGGGCGAACTGCGCGAACGGCTGGCGGCGTGGATCCACGCCGGGGGGACCTGGATCGCCGGCCCGCTGACCGACATCCGCACGCGCCACGGCACCCGGTTCACCCACTCACCGTTCGGGTCGATTGAGGAGTGGGGGGGCGTTCATCTGAAACTCAGCCTCCCCGGTGTGGGCGGGCCCGAGATTCTCTGGCGCGACGGCACGCTCTCGCCGGCCGGCGTGTGGCTCGATGGGTTTGAGCCGCGCGGCGCCGAGACGCTCGCCACGCACGAAGGGGAGCGGCTCAAAGGCCTGGCGGCGGTCACCAGCCACCGGATGGGCCAGGGGCGCGTCATCGTGCTGGGCTGCCTGCCCGGCGGACTGCACTGGCAGCGGCTGGTGATCAATGCCGCCCGCGCGGCGGCGATTGCCCCCGGCATCGACGCCGACCCCAACCTGTTGGTCGTTCCGCGCGAGGGGGACGGGGTCGGGGGCATGATCGTTGTCGAACTGCGCAACAAACCGGGATCGGTCCGCCTGCGACGCAAGAAAGTGGACCTGCTCAGCAGCCGCCGCTGGTCGGGCCGACTTGATGTGGAACCGTTCGGCGTGCATGTGCTGCAGTGGGACGAGTAGGGGCGCAGGGGTATGGATTCGAGGGCGAGAATCGCGGAGGTCGGAATCGATCGACTTCTTTCGTGGCTCTGCGGCTCGGTGTAAGACGTATACCGTCGGCTCGTTTTCTTGCATCTACTCCTTGGCGACGTCGGCGGAGTTTTTTGCTGGGGGAAGGAATCTCACGCCGAGACGCCGGGACGCGGAGAAGAACATACCAACCGTGGGTTGGAACGCCCTCAGACGAAATCAATCCACGACGTTACCTGGAGAAAGTTCAGAATCGGCTACGGGTAATCGATCCAAAGCGGGGTCGACGCGTTGCGTTGCAATGCTCTGGCACCGCGCTCCAACATGGGTCAGTCGGGCGGGGCGGGCTCGAACGGGGCGAGGTCCTTGAGGTGGCGCAGCGGGATGTCGGCGTCGAGCCAGACGCCATCGGCCTCGTGGCGCTGGTCGTGGACGGTTCCCTCGCGGTGAACCAGGTTGACCAGGTCGAAGCGGTTGTGCGGGATGCGCAGATGCAGGCGGCGCATCGGCAGGATGAAGTGGTCGGCAAAGGCCTGGAGGAGCGACTCGATGCCCTCGCCGGTCGCGACCGACGTCTTGAACGTCAGCGGGTTGTGCCGACGAAACTGCGCCAGCAGGTAGGGGTCGTGCTCGCGGTCGGCCTTGTTCAGGACGATGATCGTCTTGCGGTCGCCCGCGCCGAGTTCCTCGAGCACCTCGTTGGTCACGCGGTAGTGCTCTTCGATTTTGGGGTTCGAGATGTCGAGGACATGCACGAGGAAATCGGCCAGCGCGGCTTCCTCCAGCGTTGCCTTGAAGGCTTCGACCAGACCGTGGGGGAGCTTGCGGATGAAGCCGACCGTGTCGGTCAGCAGGAGCGGCTGGTTGTTGGGGAGCAGGATGCGGCGCGTGGTGGTGTCGAGCGTGGCGAACAGCTTGTCCTCGATGAAGACATCGGCGCCGGTCAGGCGCTTGAGCAGCGAGGACTTGCCGGCATTGGTGTAGCCCACGATGGCGGCGGTGGGGACGGGGCGTGCGCCGCGGGCCTGGCGCTGGACGGCGCGCTGCTTGCGCACCTCGGCGAGCTGGCGTTTGAAGCGGGTGATGCGTTCCATGACGACGCGGCGGTCGACCTCGAGCTGGAGCTCGCCGGGGCCGCCGCGCATCCCCGCGCCGCCGCGCTGGCGCTCCAGATGGGTCCACGCGCGTCGCAGCCGGGGGAGCGAGTATTCCATCCGCGCCAGGCCGACCTGGAGACGGGCCTCGCGGGTCTGCGCGCGGCCGGCGAAAATATCCAGAATCACTTCCTGGCGGTCGATGACGGCCACGCCGGTCAGTTCCTCCCAGTTGCGCTGCTGGGAGGGGCTGAGGTCGGTATCGAAAATGATAACGTCGGCCTCGTGGGCGTCGGCGAGGGCCTTGATCTCGTCGGCCTTGCCGGCGCCGAGGTAGAGCTGCGGCGTCGGGCGCGCGACGCGGGCGATCTGCTGGCCGGCGACGCCGACCCCCATCGTGTCGGTCAGGCTGGCCAGTTCGGCGAGGTGGTCCTCGGCGTCCTCACGCGACATGCCGGGCTCCTGAATGCCGACGAGGAACGCGCGTTCGACTTTTTGCGGTTCGAGTGAAATTTCTTCCATCGGCGAATCCATGCGAGAGCGGAGTGGGCCTCCGCGGGCGAAGCCCTGCAACGGCTTCAAGGCGATGCTAGCACAGGATGGCGCGACATGAGAGCGAGTTCGTCGGCCGGTTTTCAGGCGCGGCCTGCGGGTGCGCGAGCACCGTCCGATGGCGGCGGGATTTCGAGAGACGGGGGACGCAGATGAGGACGTGGGACGTATTGGAGACCAAACGGGGGTGATGCAATTTACTTTGACGGTTTGGGCGGGAAGGCGGAGAATGACGCGCATACTCGGAAGAGCAACCAACGACCATCTATTCATCCTGTTCACAGGAGGACGACTATGAAACGGGTCGGTCTGGCTGTAGCTGTAATGGCTCTCGTGGTGCTGACGGGGTCACTGGCGTTCGCCGGGCGTTCAGGCAACTCATCGACATGGCAACTGCCGTTTGAAGTCGAGAACGGCAAGGCGCATGTCGTGGCGCCGGAACTGGGCGGGCCGGTCGATATCGTCGTGAACCTGAAGGGGCTTGATCCAAACGTGGAATACGTGATCAAGTCGCAAGCTCAGACGGTCGGACAGGGGTTTCCCAACAAGGGAGGAAACCTCAATCTGAATGGAACGATCGTCGATACGCAGGGATTCGGCCGAGTCAACCTGCGTGATGCCAATACCAACGCACTCATTGACAGTACGGATATGTACATTGTTGGCTAAATGATCGTGAATCTTCCGAGTCGCAGAGGCCGGAACGGTTGGGTCTATCCCACCGTTCCGGCCAATCGCCCCAATTGCCGCCACGCCTTTCCCCGACCGTGCCTGTCCTTTTCCGCGTCATTATCGGATGCAATCGCCGGTTCGCCCACTCCGCCGGCCCTGCCAGCCAAGCGCCGATGGGTTCGAACGGGAGTCGGCGCGGAGATGCGATAACGCAAAGTCGCCATGAAGAGGCAATTTGGGCAAATTTCGCGGACTTGATCAGCCGGCGCAGTTCCCATAAGATGAAGACCGATCTGTAGGGGAGTTGTGCCCGAGGCTCCGCTGCTCCATGGAGCCGAGGAGGATTTGCTCAGGGATGGGCGGCTTACGGGAGCTGGGGGATATGGCGATCGCGGGTTTGCGAGGGTCGAGGACGAGGGACGAGAGACGGATTCAAGGGGATCAAGAGGGCCAGCAGTTGCGATGATACGCCTGTCGCTTCAGTTTCCCAATCAGCCGGCGCGTGAGATGGCGTGGGATCAACCGACGCTGACGATCGGCCGCGCCGCCTATAACGGGATCGTCATCCCGGCGGAGAATGTCTCGAGCCAGCATGCGCAGATCTGCGAGATCAACGGCCGGTGGTTTTTCCGCGACATGGGCAGCACCAACGGCTCGCTGCTGATCCGCGACAACCAGAAATACCTGCTGCGCGACCACAACAACGAGATGGCGATCGAAGTGGGCGACGTCCTGTGCCTGGCCAGCATTCAGAACGCGATCGCGGTCAAGTGGATCGACGGCTGCGAGGAGGACGCGGAGGACGAGGACGAGGATCAGTTTGAGCGGACGATCCTGGCCGAGCAGCGCAATGAGGACGAGGTGGAGTTCGAGACGCAGGCGGGCGAGGAGTTCGACGCCCTGCGGGCGACGGTCCACCTGTCGCGCGAACTGGTGAACCTCGAGACGGTCAACGAAATCGCGCGGATCACCTGCGCAACCTGCCTGCAGGCGTTTCCGAAGGCCAATCGCGCATTGTTCCTGGTGCCGCAGGATGGCAAGTACGTCATCGAGCATGCCCAGACGAGCGACGTGGACACGGGGGATACGACGTCGACGCTGATGCGGTCGCGCCGGTTGCTGGACCGCTGTCTGAAAGAGCGCAAGGGCTTCCTGTTCCTGTTCGAGGCGAACCGCATGCAGGCGATCGCGACGATGATTTCGGCGATGGAGCAGCTCGACGAGGGAGGGACCGAGACGGACCGGATCATCCTGTGCTGCCCGCTGTTCCATCTGGACCGCAATTACGGGTTCATCGAGGTGGAGGCGCCGCTGACGCCGCAGGACCGCAAGACGCTGATGCGGCGCGACCTGTCGGTGGCGACGCTGATGAGCCACCTGGTGGCGGCGCGGCTGCACGACCTGGAGAATCAGCGGGCGCGGCTGAAGCTGGCGCGCAAGGCGACGGCCGGTTTCCTCTCGGCCACGGTGGGGCATTGCTTCAAGAACCTGCTGTTCGTGCCGATGTCGATGAGCAAGATGCTGCCGATGTGCATCAAGGCCGGCAAGATGGAGGAGGTGGAGTGGATGCTGGCCCGCAACAGCGTCAACATCCGCTATCTGGACGTGCTCTCGAATGAGTTCGCCGCGGCGAGCAAGGACCCGACCGAGGGATTCGGCGAATGCAACATCGAGCAGCTGCTGCGGGAGGTGGCCGACCTGGTCGGGCAGATCAATCCGGATAAGGTGGAGTGCCGCCTGAGCGTGCCGCCGGACTTGCCGCCGGTCGTCTGCCACGGCGCCGGGATGAAGCGGCTGCTGATGAACCTGACGCTCAATTCGGTGGATGCGCTGTTCGGCGACGGGAAACGCGAGAAGGGGTTGATCGAACTGAAGGGGGCCGTCGATCTGGCGCGCGATGAGCTGTGCATTTCGGTGCGCGACAACGGGCCGGGCATCCCGGGGCCGATTCTGGAGAACCTGCGGGAGATTTTCCGGCAGGTCGAGGCGAGCGCCGACGCGCTGAGCGAACTGCAGAATATCGCCGAGCGCGTCCGCAGCACGAAGGAGCAGGGCTTCAAGGAGCATTACGGCCTGGGCTTTCTGTTCGTCTGCCAGACGGTCAACCATCATCACGGCCGGCTGGAGATCGAATCGACCGAAGGGCATGGCGCGAAGTTTCTGATCTCCATTCCGCTGCAGCCGGTCGTGGCCGGCGTCACTCAGATCGAGGAAGACAAGTCCGAATAGGGGCCGCGCCGCCGCCGGCTGTTCGCCGATCTCGTTTGAATTCGATACGGATACCGATTGCGTGTCGGATTCAGGATGGAAGCTGTCTGATACATGAGTGAATCCCCCCCCGCCGTTCCCGAAAACTCCGCCGACAATTCCATTGCGCCGCACGATTTCGATCAGCATTCGCTGTTGCGCATCACCGACCCCTTCAGCCGGCTGCGCGTGATCATGAAGCGCTTGCTCGATCCGGGCGGCTGCCCATGGGACCGCGAGCAGACGCACCAGACGCTCCGCCAGTATCTGATCGAGGAGGCCTACGAGGCGGCCGAGGCGATCGAAGAGGGGGACATGGAGGCGCTGTGCGAGGAATTGGGCGATGTCGGGCTGCAGGTGGTGTTCCATGCGGAGCTCGCCGAGCGCGCCGGCGTCTTCCGGATCGAGGACGTTTACGACCGGATCTGCAACAAGCTGATCGTGCGCCACCCGCATGTGTTCGGCGACGTGCATGCGCCGGATGCCGAAGCCGTGTTGCGGAACTGGGAACAGCTCAAGAAGCGGCACAAGCGCGAGAAGGCGGAGCGCGCGGGGGAAGGGGGGCACGCCTCGGCGATTTCCGGGGTGCCGCGCAGCCTGCCGGCGCTGCAGCGGGCCGCGCGGCTGCAGGATAAGGCATCGCACGTAGGCTTTGACTGGGAGAAGGCGGAGGATGTGGCCGCGAAGGTGCAGGAAGAAGTCGAGGAATTCCTGACGGCGGCGCGGACGGCGGGGCAGGGCGATGCCGGCGCCGAGGAGACCGGCCGGGGGATGGAGGAAGAGTTCGGCGACCTGCTGTTCAGCCTGGTCAATCTATCGCGGTTTCTGGGGATTCACGCCGAGGAATCGCTCCAGCGGGCGTGCGAAAAGTTCCGCCGCCGGTTCACGTCCGTGGAGCAGGCGGCCGACGCCGCGGGCCGCCCGCTCAGCGAGCTGACGCTCGCCGAAATGGACCGGCTGTGGGATGAGATCAAAGCGCGCGAAAAGAATGGCGGGGGACCGATGGCTTGATCATTCACGA
>MVZB01000164.1 GCA_002068205.1 candidate division BRC1 bacterium ADurb.BinA292 | reverse complement strand
GGGCGTGGCCGCGCGCGACCTGCGGCGGTGGCGGGCGCGGTCCGGTGGTCGGGGAAATGAGGGGGCGGGCTGGATGGGACGGAAGGGATGGGAGAAGTGAGCGGCGCATGCTGAGCTTCGCCCCCTCGGGGACGGGGGGCTTCCGCGCGAGGGTCCCCAGGTTCCACTGCGCTCCACCTCGGGCGCTTCAAATGCGGCCCCGCCGGGGCGGCTCGCGAGGATGGCTTTTGGTGAAATTGAATCAGCCGTGAGAGAAGACCCAATTCCCACACGGGCTGCTCGTGAACCTGCGGTTGACAACGAGGAGGCAAAATGGCGGTTTTTCGAGAGCCGAGGGCGAGGGACGAGCGCCGAGAACCGATTCCGGGGCAGGCCTTTGGGGGCAATTGCGAGGACGCGGACGAGCGACCAGAGATGTATTCTTGAGCGAGAGACGATTCTTCAGGGTCCCTCAGGTCCCTTCGCCATGGGGCAGGATCACCATCGAGAACCAGAAATTATCGATCATTTTGACGATCCCCATGAACTCATCAAGGTTTGACGGTTTCGCGATGTAGCAATTGGCGTAGAGGTCGTAGGCATAGACCACATCGTCCTCGGACTGCGAGGTGGTGAGCACGATCACGGGGATCGACCGCAGCTCGGGATTGAGCTTGGCCTCGCGCAGGACTTCGCGGCCGTGGCGTCCCGGCAGATTCAGGTCCAGCAGAACCAGGTGGGGCCGCGGCGCCTGAGCGTGGCGGCCGCGGCGCCGCAGAAAGTCGATCGCCTCGTCGCCGTCGGTCGCCACGTGCAGTTGGCACTGAAGCCTGGCCATCGCGAGGGCTTCGCGCACCAGCCGGATATCGCCCGGATTATCCTCCACCAGCAGGATGTGCATGTTGGCCTCGGGTGTGGTGACCATGGAGTTTACTCGCTATCGCCCGGATCGAATGGTTTGACGGTGATCGCCGGCAGCGTGAAGTGGAAGCAGGTGCCCTCGCCGGGAACCGACTCCACCCAGATGCGGCCGCCATGACGCTCGACGATCTTGCGGCAGATGGCGAGCCCGATGCCCGTCCCTGGAATTTCGCGGTTGGAATGGAGGCGTTTGAAGATCATGAAGGCCTGTTCGGCGTAACGCGCATCGAAGCCGATGCCGTTATCGCGCAGGCTGAAGCGCCAGTGGTCGTCCTCGCGGCGCGCGCGGAGTTCGACCCGCGGCGGCTGCTTGCCGCGGAACTTGATCGCGTTGGACAGCAGGTTCTGCAGCAACTGCACGAGCTGGGTCGAGTCGCCGTTGACGCGCGGGAGGTCGTCGGCGTCGATGCGCGCGCCGGTTTCGGCGATCGCCACCTGCATGTTGTGCTGCGCGCGGCGCAGGACCTCGTTCATCTCCACCGGGCTGAAGGCCCGCGCCCGCGTGGTGACCCGCGAATAGGCGAGCAGGTCGTTGATCAGCCCCTGCATCCGGCTGGCGCCATCGACGGCGAAGTGGATGAACTCATCGGCCTCGTCGCTGAGCTGGTTGCGATAGCGCGCTTCGAGCAGTTGCAGGTAGCTCGTCACCATGCGCAAGGGTTCCTGCAGGTCGTGCGACGCCACATAGGCGAACTCGCCCAGTTCCTGGTTGCTGCGTTCCAGTTCGATCGCGTAGCGCTGAAGCTGCGCCTGCGTTTGGTTCAGTTCGGCGATCTTCTGCTGCAGTTGCTCATTGGCCTGCGTCAACTGGCGCGTGCCGGGGATCCGGATGGTGCGCGGAACCACCGGCAGCAGCAGCACGGCCGTGGTGAATGAGATCGCCGCGGTGGCGGCCTTGACGAGGCCGTCGAGCCAGTACCACGGCTTCCACAGCGTGACGATGCTGAGCACATGCGTCGTGCCGCAGGCGAAAATGAACGCGGCGAACATCAGAAACATCCAGTGATAGACCAGATCGGTCCGCCGGCGCGCCAACCACAGCAGCATCAACGGGATGGAATAATACGAGAGCGCGATGAAGGAATCGGCGACAACGTGCAGCCAGACCAACGGGCGCTCCCACAGCAGGCAGAAGCCATGGGCCATGTATTCGGCATGATGCAACATGTGGGGGTCCATCTCGCCCTCCTTTACCCGGGCGGCGCCGAAGAGGGGGCGATCGGCCGGGGCGCGCAACACCGTTGCCGCCGCGGACGAACCACCTCATCCCAGCGAAAGGCAGACCGATCCTTCAGGACACAAACTGACTTGCCCGGAAATCAAGACAATCAGGGGACGGATTCGAAGCCTGATGAAATTCGGGAACCACTCGGTTTAGATTAAATGATATCCCCGTCAACGCGCTAGGAATACTTTTTCGATTCGCCCGGGCAGCCCGGGTGAGGGACGTTGCTCAAGGCTTGGCTTTTGTACCATTTACATCGAGGGCGAGAGCCGAATTATCGAAGGGGGCCTTCGGAGGCGCTTACGAGAACGAGGGCCGAAGCGGGTGGGACGAGGGGCGCGATCTTCGTCGTGCGCAGGTTTGCGTCTCGTCGTTGACTGAGACGGCGCATCCGATAAGATGGACCTTCGCCGCGCCCCGCGCCGCAGCCGCCCGATTCTCTAGAGAAACCCCGCGCAATGAACGCTCCCTCCGCCCCCCTCGTCGGCATCGTGATGGGCTCCCGCTCGGACTGGCCGACGATGGAGCATGCCGCCGCGATCCTGACGCAGCTTGGCGTTCCGCACGAAGTGTCGATCGTCTCGGCGCACCGCACCCCCGATCGCCTGTTCCAGTATGCCGAGAGCGCGGCGGGCCGCGGATTGGAGGCGATCATCGCCGGCGCGGGGGGCGCGGCCCATCTGCCGGGGATGCTGGCCGCCAAGACGGTACTGCCGGTCTTCGGCGTGCCGATCCAGTCGCGCGCGCTCAACGGCCTGGATTCGCTGCTCTCGATCGTGCAGATGCCCCGGGGGATCCCGGTGGCCACCTTCGCCATCGGCGAGGCCGGGGCGGCCAACGCCGCGCTGCATGCCGCCGCCACGCTGGCCACGCATCACCCCTCGATCCGCGAGGCGCTCGAGGCCTACCGCCGCCGGCAGACGCAGGAGGTGCTCGACCACCTCGACCCGCGGGAATCCTCATGAGCGAATCCGCCCGCGTGATCGGCGTGCTGGGGGGCGGTCAGCTCGGACTGATGCTGGGCGAAGCGGCGCGCCGGCTCGGCCTCACTCCGCGTTTTCTGGATCCGAACCCCGAGGCGCCCGCCCGCCAGGTCGGCGAGCTGCTCGTGGGCAGTTACGAGGACCCGGAGCTGCTGGCACGGCTCGCCGCCGGCGCCGACGTGCTGACCTACGAATTTGAAAATGTTCCCCTGCGCACCGTCTATCAGCTTGCGGAGCATCACGCGGTGCATCCGCGCCCCGAGGCGCTGCGCGTCGCCCAGGACCGGATCCGCGAGAAGCGTTTCTTCGCGCTGCACCAGGTGCCGACCCCGCCGTTCCTGGAAGCGCGCGACCGGGACGGGCTGGAGGATGCGGTCCGCCGACTGGGGGTCCCGTGCGTCGTCAAGACGCGGCAACTGGGCTACGACGGCAAGGGCCAGTTCCTCGTGCGCGACCCGCACGACCTGCCCCGGGCGTGGGAGGCGCTGGCGTTCGCCTGCCAGCCCGATGGCTGCGGGCTGATCGTCGAGGCGTTCGTGCCGTTCGAGCGCGAGGTGTCGCTGCTGGCCGTCCGCTCGCGCGGGGGCGAGGTGCGCTGCTGGCCGCTGATTGAAAATCACCATCGCGGCGGGATCCTGCGCTGGTCAATCGCGCCGGCGCCCGACCTGCCCGCCGCGCTGCGGGAGCAGGCCGAACAATACGGCCGGCGCATCATGGAGGCGCTCAATTACGTCGGCGTCCTGGCGATCGAGTTTTTCGTTTCCACCAGCGGTCCGTTCACCGGCCTGGTGGCCAACGAGATGGCCCCGCGCGTCCACAACTCCGGCCACTGGACGATCGAAGGGGCCGCCACCAGCCAGTTCACCGCCCACCTGTGCGCGATTCTGGGGTTGCCGCTGGGCGATGTGACGGTCGCCGGCGCCTATGCCATGCTCAACTTCATTGGAACGCTGCCGCCCGAGGCCGCGCGCGCGCAACTGAACGGCCTGTACTGGCATCTGTATGGGAAAACGCCGCGGCCGGGGCGCAAACTCGGTCATGCGACGGCCCCCCTGCCCGCCGATCGGGATCCGCGCGCGCACGTGGCGGGGCTGATGCAGGCGCTCGGGATTGAATGATCGCGGCCGAATGATTGCGCGAACGGGTGGGCGTAATTACGGCGGGTTTTCGCGAGCCGAGGACGAGGGACGAGAGCCGAGAACCGAATTTTGGGGGAGCCCTCTGGGTGCGATCACGAGGACGAGAGATGAGGGACGAATTTGTGGCTAGGCCTGCATCTTGTGGGCGTAATTTTTTTCGTAATACTCGCGGTACTCGCCGGTGATGATGCTGCTGAGCCAGTCGCCGTGTTCGCGATACCACGCGATCGTGCGGGCGATCCCCTCTTCAAATGAAATCCGGGGCGCCCAGCTCAGTTCGCGGCGGGCCTTCGCCGAATCGATCGCATAGCGCCGGTCGTGGCCGGGGCGATCCTTGACGAAGCGGATGAGCGACTCGGGCTTGCCCAGCGAGCGCAGGATCAGCCGGACGATCTCGATGTTGGGCCATTCGTTGTCGGCGCCGATGTTGTAGACCTCGCCCGGCCGGCCGCGCTCGGCCGCCGCCAGCACGGCCGCGGCATGGTCCTCGACGTGAATCCAGTCGCGCACGTTCATCCCGTCGCCGTAGACCGGCAGCGCTTCATCGGCCAGCGCGCGCATGATCATCAGCGGGATCAGCTTCTCCGGAAACTGGTAGGGACCATAATTGTTCGAGCAGCGCGTGATGACGACGGGGAACCCGTGCGTGTGAAACGCCGCGCGGCAGAGCAGGTCGGCGCCGGCCTTGGAAGCCGAATACGGGCTGTTGGGCTGGAGCGGCGTCTCCTCGGTGAAGCGGCCTTCGGGTCCGAGCGAACCATAGACCTCGTCGGTGGAGACCTGCACAAACCGTTCGACGCCGACCTGCAGCGCCGCATCGAGCAGGGACTGCGTGCCGACGACGTTGGTGCGGACGAATTCGGCGCCGGCGAGGATGCTGCGATCGACATGCGACTCGGCGGCGAAATGCACGATCGTATCGACCCGCTGCTCGCGCAGCAGCGCGGCCACGCGCTCGGTCTCGCAGATGTCGCCGCGCACGAAAAGGTAGCCGTCGTGGCCGTCCAGATCGGCGATGCTCCGCAGGTTGCCGGCATAGGTCAGCGCGTCGTAATTAATCAGGCGCAGGCCGGGGCGTTCGCGCAGCAGCAGGCGCACGAAATTGGAGCCGATGAACCCGGCGCCGCCGGTCACCAGCATGCAGCGGGGGGTGTGACGCGGCGGATCGGCAAACGGCTGGCTCATGTCGGGAACTCCTGATACTCCTCGGCGACGCCGCGCAGATAGTCGGCGTATTCGCAGCGCGGCAGGCCATCGAGCATCCTGATGAAATCGTCAAACGAAATAAAGCCCTTGCGCAGGGCGAGTTCCTCGGGGCAGCCGATCTTGTAGCCCTGGCGCTTCTCGATGATCGAGATGAAGTTGCTCGCCTCCTGCAGGCTGGTCGTCGTGCCGGTATCGAGCCAGGCCGTGCCGCGGCCCAGCAGCGAGACGCGCAGTTCCTTCCGTTCGAGATAGGCGCGGTTGACGTCGGTGATTTCCAGCTCGCCGCGGGCCGAGGGTTTGAGGCCCTTGCAGATCTCCACGACGCGCTCATCGTAGAGGTAGAGCCCCGGCACGGCGAAACTCGACCTGGGCTGGCGCGGTTTCTCCTCGATGCTGAGCACGCGCCCGTCCTTGTCGAACTCGACGACGCCGTAGCGTTCCGGATCGTGCACATGGTAGGCGAAGATGTGGCCCCCCCGGGTGAACTGGCCAAAGATGTTCACGAATTCGAAGCGGCCGTGGAAGATGTTGTCGCCGAGAATGAGCGTGACGGGGTCGTCGGCGATGAAGTCCTCGGCGATGAGGAACGCCTGCGCGATCCCCCGGGGTTCGGGCTGGACGCGATAGGTGATCGAGAGGCCCCACTGCGCGCCGTCGCCGAGCAGCGCCTCGAAGCGCGGCGTGTCGTGGGGCGTGGAAATCAGGCAGATCCGGCGGATGCCGGCCAGCATCAGCGTCGTCAGCGGGTAATAGATCATCGGCTTGTCGTAGACCGGTTGAAGCTGCTTGCTGGCGACAAGGCTCAGCGGGTAGAGCCGGCTGCCGGCGCCGCCGGCCAGGATGATCCCCTTGGTCATCATGAATCCCGAATTCCTTGGCTTGAATAGGGCCGCGGCGCGCGCGGCACGCACGCGGGGCCCTGCCCGCAACTGCCGCGGGGCGCCGGCGCGCGCCCGGTCGCGCCGTCAGCACAGCATTTGAGGCGTATTCCCCGGACGGGTCCTCATTCTTGAAGGCAGTCGCCGCAATCGTCAAGCGGGATATGGCCGGATTGCGATGGCCGAGGACGAGGGACGCACCGGCGCCAGGGGGGAGGCGGCTCGCTACAGCAGAGTATAGATGAACGGCATCACCGGGCTGTTGCCGAGGAAGATCAGCGCGCCCAGCGCCAGGAACATCAGGATCAGCGGCACCAGCCACCACTTCTTGTTTTCGCGCAGGAACCAGATGAACTCCTGAATCAACGACGGCCGCGGTTCGTCCTCCAGTTCGGTCGGATCATGCGGTTCGAGGTCGGCCATCGGAAGACTCCGGAGCGGAGGGGTCGGCCCGGGGCGGCGCCGGCGGGCCGCCGCGGACGGGTGCGTGGCTTCATTTTACGGAATCGCGCGAGCAATCCGCAACCATCGGCCGCGCATTTTGGGTGCCGTTCGCCGCGTCACCGCGCGCGCTCCCCTCGGCCGGATAAAAAGGCGCCCCAGCGTGGGGGCGCCGGGGCGGATCCGTTGAACGGGACGGTATGTGGTTCTTCGGCGTTCCGGGCGTTTCAATGCGCCCGGAGGTACAACACCTTCGACCGTCGCCGCGCGTCAGCGCAGGAGCGAAAGCGCAAGCTGCGGCATCTGGTTGGCCTGGGCCAGGACGGCGACCGAGGCCTGCTGCAGGATCTGGCCGCGCGTCAGGTTGGCCGTCTCGGCCGCGAAATCGGCATCCAGGATGCGCGAATTGGAGGCGGCGACATTTTCGCTGACGGTGCTCAGGTTGCTGATCACCGAGTTGAGTCGGCTGACGGCGGCGCCGATGCCCGCGCGCGAGGAGTTGAGGTTCTCCAGCGCGACGTCGACGATCTGAATCGCCAGCTCCGCCCCGGCCTTGGTCGAGATGTCGACCGTGTTGACGTTCTTGGCGGCATTCTTGGCCGCCGTCCCGTCCGCGTTCAGGTTGCCGGAGCTGTCGGCCACGGTGAATTCCTGGGTGCTGGACAGCGTGACGGTGCCGCGGGTCGTGCCCGAGCTCAGGCCCGAGGCGGTGGCCGC
>MVZB01000163.1 GCA_002068205.1 candidate division BRC1 bacterium ADurb.BinA292 | reverse complement strand
CGTCCCCGGAACAGGCGAATGCCCCAGTCCGCGCAGCCCGCACCCCCGCCGTGACGCGCAACCACCCGCTACGGACGGCCCGGGGGACCCCAGTGCGCCATTGCCTCCTGGGCCCGCGCCAGCCGCTTCGCGCGCTCCGCCCGGCGCGCCTCATCCGCGCGTTCGCGTCGCTCCACCCCCCGTAAACAGAACCAGACCGCTACGGCGACGGCGACGTTGATCAGCCCGAACGTGGCCAGATTGCCGGGACCTTCACCCCACCAGCCCACCAGCACCGCGCGCGCCAGCGCAATTCCCCACAGCGCGAACATCAGGGCGAACAGCATCCCCCAGTCGCCCCGGCCGAGCTGCAGGCGCGACAGCCCCTCCGCGCTGCGCCGCGTATACCCCCAGCCGAAGACCGAGGCGAGGATCAGCAGCGGGATCAACCGCACCAGCAGCACGACGACCAGCAGCCCCACCGTGGAGAGAAACAGGACGAGGCAGATCATTGAAACCCACGCGCCGACCCGTCCGCGCGCCGGTTTCGGCCGGGCATCGCCGACCGTCTTGAACTCGCTCCATTCGCGCATGGGTTCATCCCTCCGCGGGAGCTCGCACCTTCGTCACCGGAAGACGCGGAAAACGCCGCTGCGATCCACCGGGTATTATGGAACGAAAACAATCAGCACTCGCAAGCGCCATCGGTATCGACATCGCCATCGCCTCGCTCCCCGCTCCGCCCGCCATTGTTGGTTGTGGGCGATCTTGCTACAATCATCCCATGGTGCGCGTGCAGGCCAACACCGAGGCGCGGGAACTCCGCGAGCGGATTCGCGCGGAAGCCCTCGCCGTGGGATTTTCGCGCGCCGGCTTTGCCGGCGCCGAACCCCTCGGCCCGACGATTGAACGGCGCCGGACCGAATGGCTCGCCGAAGGACGCGCCGGCGCCATGCAGTATCTGCATCGCGAGCACCCGCGCCGGACGCACCCGCGCGATCTGCTGCCCGAAGCCCGCACCGCACTCGTCGTCCTGGCTGGATATTACGACGGCGACCATCCCCCCGCCGCCCCGGACGAAGGGCGGATCGCCCGTTACGCCTGGGGCGAGGACTACCACGGCGTTATGCGCCGGCGGCTCGACGCGCTGGCGGAACGAATCCAGCGGATCGCACAGGGCGCGGGCATCGCGGCGCCGCTCCGGATGCGGCCGTGCGTGGACAGCGCGCCGATCGACGAACGGGCGCTCGCCGCCCGCGCCGGCCTGGGCTTCATCGGTAAGAACACCCTGCTCATCGATCCGGCGGGGGGGTCCTGGACGCTCATCGGCGTGCTGCTGATCTCGCTCGACTTGCCGCCCGACGAACCGCTGCGCGGCCCCGCAGCGAGCTGCGCGGGCTGCCGGCGCTGCCTGGATGCGTGCCCGACCGGCGCGATCGACCGCCCCTACCGCCTCGACGCGCGCCGCTGCCTCTCCTATCTGACGATCGAGCAGAAGAACGAGATCCCCCTGGAGTTGGCCGCGCGGATGGAGGGCTGGGCGTTCGGCTGCGACATCTGCCAGGAGGTCTGCCCGTTCAACGACCGGCCGCTGGGGCGGCTGTTGCCCGAGCTTGCCGCCGACCGGGGCGCCGGACCGCTGGCGACACCGGCGATGCTGGAACGCGACCCGAGCGCCAGGGCGTTCCGCCGCCGCTGGGGGCACACGCCCTTGGAACGCCCCGGCCGCAAGGGACTGGAACGCAACCTGCGGGCGTTGGCGGCGGGGCGTCGACCCGTGCCGGCTGGCGCGATCCGCCCGATCCAGGAGGACCCGTCATGAGAGTGCTGCCCTCGCGCCGCCGCCTGCTCTGGCGCGTCGCGTTCCTCGTTGTCCTGCTGCTGCTGATGGCCCAGAGCCTGCGCGTCATCAACCTGGAACAGCGCCACCGCGACGAACGGATCGAAGCCGATGGGTTGCTGGCCGAAGCGCGCCAGCGCGCGCTGCGCGATGATCTGGTGGCCACGTCGGCCGCCGCCGAACTCGAACGGCGCGCCCCGGACGGCTGGGGCGACGCCGGGCAGATCGTGCGCCGCCTGCGCGACGATCTGCTCCAGCGGCCCGACCTTATCGGCCTCCCGGGCGTCCTCGGCGGACGGATGGCCTTCCGGCCCGATGATGTGCACGTGCTCAACGACCGCTGGGTGCTGGCCGGCTACGAGGACGGGCACATCTCCGGCTGGGGACTTTTCGAATTTTCGTTCGCGGGCGAGGAGATCCACTGGCGCCCGGTTGAATCCTCGGCGGACGAACCCGAGGAACCACGCTGATCAAAAAACCGTCTCTCGTCCTCGTCCCTCGTCCTCGAAATTGCCCCTGCCTCCACGTCACCCCCGTCACCCCGCCTCGCGTGCCCGGCGCTGGCGGCGGTCCTTCTGTTTACGCCGACGCACCGCTTCCACCGCCGCCGGGCTGGCCGCGCCCAGCCGCTCCGCCTCGAGCAGCTCGCACAGGCGCCGCCGCGCATGAAACCGGTTCAGCGCGCGCGATCGCGTCCGCTGCATCTTGACCTCCAGCCCCGTCGGCCGGTGCCGCAGCCGCACGGCCGAGGCGGTCTTGTTAATCTTCTGGCCGCCGGGGCCGCCCCCCCGGATGAAATGCTCCTCCAGGTCGGCTTCGCGCAGCCCGCACGCCGCCATCCGGCTCAACAGTTCGCGTTCCTTGGCGGGGGTCACGTTGAAGATCGACATCGCCCGATCCGAAACCTCGACTGGCTCCCCATCGTATCGCGCCTCCGCGCCGCCGCAACCCCCGTTTTGGCTTGCCGCCGTGCGGGGGGGCCGATATGGTATTAGCCGACCGCGCCCGCTTGTCGCGTCGACGCCGAGCCGGCTTCCTCCGATCCAGTGCTCCGGGCGCCTTGCGCCCCCACCGTCCGGCCCGCCATGAAGATCATCACCCGGTACCTGCTGCGCGACATCTTTCATTATTTCTGGATCTTCCTGGTCATGTTCGTCGTGCTGCTGCTGATCTACGAGCTGTACGACATGCGCGGCGAATTCCTGGAAAAAGATCCCTCGCTCACCGACATCATCCTCTATCTGGTCTTCGTCATCCCCTCGCAGCTCAGCGAGATGCTCCCCGTCATCGCCCTGCTCTCGTCCATCTTTGCCTACGGACTGCTGGCGAAGAACCGCGAGATCCTGGCGATGGTGGCCGCCGGCGTCAGCTTCCGCTTCCTGGCGTTCCCGGCGCTGGTCTTCGGCCTGCTGGTGACCGCCGCCGCCTACGGTTTCAACGAGACGGTCGTCCCCTACACCGAAAGCCGGGCGCGCTACCTTGAAAAAGTAACGATCGGCCAGAAGGACCCGCGCCGCTTCACCCAGCGCGATGACGTGCTGGTGCGCGGCGCCGGCAACTCGATCTATTTCATCGAGCGCTACTACTCCGACCGCGCGGAGATGCGCTTCGTCACGCTCTGGTCGATCAGCGACACGGGCGACCGGCCCACCGAACGGATCGACGCCGTCCACGCCGTGCGCGTCGAACCGGAAAACCAGCAGGGCAAACCGGAGGTCAGTCTGTGGGAGCTGCACGGCGCCGAACGCCGCACATTCGATGAAAACGGCCGCCTGCTCCGCTACGAGCGCATCCCGGGGGCGTATCGCATCCCGCTGGAGGCCAACCTGGATCTCTACCTGAGCCAGTCCAAGAAACCCGAGGAGATGACGATCGCCGAGCTGCAGGAATATTACGAGTTCCTCGAAACGAAGGAGGGGCAGGACATGCTGATCTTTGGCATGACGATCCAGCGCAAGCTCTCCTTCCCGCTGGCCTGTCTGCTGATGGCCCTGCTGGGCTTTGGCGTCGTCGCCGACGTCCACGCGCGGCGGTTCGCCCGCGGCGTCTTCGCCGGCATCCTGACCGCCGTCGCCTTCTACGTGTTCAGCGCGTTCATGACCAACCTGGGCGAGGGGGGCGTCCTGATGCCCTATGCGGCGGCGTGGCTGCCGATCCTCGTCTTCGCCCTCGTCGTCTACCTCTTCTATACCCGCCTCAATGCCATCCGCGGGTAAAGCCGGGTCGCCCGTGGCGCCGTCGCGAGCCATCGACCGCTATTTCGGCCCAGCCTATCAGCGGATGTACACGCGCTATCTGCTGCCGCCGCAGCAGACGGCCGCCGAGGCCGAATACCTCCTCGGGCGGCTGCGCCCGAAGGCCGGCGACCGCTGGCTGGACATCCCCTGCGGCTACGGCCGCCACCTGGCCGAGCTGCGGCGCCTGCGGCCGCGCCTGCGGCTGGCCGGCTGCGACCTGAACCGCGACTACCTGGCGGCCGCGCGCCAACCCGGCCTGGCCCTCGCCCGCGCCGATTACCGCCGGCTCCCCTGGGCCGCCGGCAGCTTTCACGCCGTGCTGATGCTGCTCAACAGCTTCGGTTACTATCCCCCGCGCGGACGCGAGCATCCCGCGCGCCCCGACGACCGCGCGGTCCTGCGCGAAGCGGCCCGCGTCCTGCGCCCGGGCGGCTGGCTCGTGCTCGATCTGAGCAATCGCCGCAGCCTGCTGGAACTGGTTCGCCGCCAACCCCGGATCCGCTATGGCGGCGGCGAATACGACGTCCGCGAGGAGTTCGGCTGGGACGCCGCCGGCCAGTGCCTGACCAACCGCACGCGCTGGACCTGGCCGGGGGGACGCCAGTCGGCCGGCTACCGCCTGCGCCTTTACACGCCGGCCGAGATCCGGCGGCTGCTGCCGCGGGCGGGCCTGCAATGGGTCGAGGCCGTCGGCTCGTTCCGCGGCGAGCCCTTTGACCCCATTCACAGCGAGCGCATGATCGTCCTCGCCCGGCGCGAAAGATAACTTGAGATGATTGGTCCCTTTAGATCCCTTCCGTCCCTAATGTCCCTTCCCCCTTGGGCTCCCCCCAAAAAAATCAACATTATTAACTTATTTTCGGCCATCCCCTCCCAGCGCCTGCTCGCAGCAAAGATTTCATTTGCACGTCATGGTCCGTTGTGTTCTAATAACTATCACTGATGGCCCCCCTGAATGCACTGGTATCAAAATTCCTCGAGGTAGTCTGACTCACTGAACTGATTTTGGACGTGGCGCGACCCTGACTGGCGCGCCCGCATTTCGCCGCTTTGGAGACAGCTTCGCCGACGTCACCAGCCCGACTCAGGCTCAACGGCCCCGCCCTCCGGCGGGCGTGCCCGCGAGGTGAATCGAACGGACGCGTCGCGACGCTCAATCCAGACCTGGCGAGATGTCCACTATCGGGTTCGGGAGTTGTCCGTTGGCGGCGCCTGCCGATAGGTTCCTTGGCGGGACTTCGGCCGAAGCTCCGGCGTGCGCGCGTTGTCTTGGACGCGTCGACGACGACGCGCGACGATTTGTGGAGAAAAATGAGGGTTGACACCCACGGTCGCCCTCTATATAGAACTAAAGGCATAGGCAGACGACTCAAAGCCAACCCAGCGACCAGGTAACTGGCCGGCCTCACGCGAAAGGGCGCGCGATCGGGGAGAGGCGGCATGAAATGGGATCGACGGCGGCGGTGTCTGGTTTACAGTAAAGTTCGCAGCCAGGCGTGAGGCCTTCTCCCCACGCGGGCTGATACCAACCATCAGAAGGAGCTGTCAGACCATCTGCATGATTCGCATTTTAATGTGTTGCCTTATTTCTCACTCATAAGGCTCACGACTTTACGGAAAGGAGAGAGGGAAGCCGTATGCGAAAAGGGTTCAAACTGACCCTGATGGTTGCTATCGCCTTTATGGGCATGCGGGCATCGGCCATGGTTCCCGTGATCGGAAACATTCCGGATCCGATCATCGGCGACTCCGACGGCGTCACGGGCACGAATGAATTCGTCTACCCCGATGCGCTGAACCTGGATAACTATGCCTCCGATCCCGATGGGCCTTCGCCTCTGGTCTGGTCGTACGAAGGGGCCGACGATAAGTACCTCTTCAACGGCGTGGATGGACTGACTGGCTCGGATGATCCGGTCAATCCGGGCGCCAAATCGATCAATGATCAGGTTCTCAATGGCGAGCAGAATCCGGACAACGACGCGGCCACGGTGACGATCCGTAACCAGGATCTGTCGCCGATTGGCGGCCCGAACACCGATCCCGGTGCGGCCGGCATCGTCGATTCCGAAACTCGCGTGATCACGCTTTATGCGTCCGATGGCGCGACGGTCGGAACGAAGGAAATCACCGTCTACACGGATAACGAAGGCGAAGATCGCCTGTCGACGTCCGAGGAACAGGTGGCTTCGGGCAACTTCAATGCCGGCGCCGAAGGCTGGGGCTTCACGACCGAGTACGCCACCGGCGGCACGGTCACGTCGTCCTCCAATACGGGTGCGCTGTGTATCACCGTCAGCGCCGCGGGCGTTAACGGTGCGTACTGGGCCAGCCCGTACGATCTGATCGAGCTGACCAACGAATCGGTCTACATCGGCCGCTTCACGCTCAACACGAATCAGACCACGGTGGGCAACACCCCGTTGACGATCATCCTGGTGGAAAACTCGTCGCAGGTTGACGGCGAAGCGGTGTCGTTGTACTTCAACGACCACTTCTTCCTGGACAACACCGGCGGCGCCAACGCCCCGGGCGGGTCGCATCCGGTCGGTAGCGCGAACAAGATGATCCTGTTCACCCCGCCGCCCGTTTCGACGGCTGAGTGGCAGGCTAACGCGTTCAACGCGACGAACGATCCGGTCAACGATGCGCGTATCCGGTTCCGTATCCTCGACGTTGACGGTGCCCTGTACGGCGCCGAGTCCGACTCCGGCCAGGTCTGCTTGGATGAGTTCTCCATCTCGAAGGTCGACATCAATGCCTTCACGCGTGGAACTCAGGTCTTCTCCGAGGACAACCTGACCGCGGCCAACTCCAACGCCACCACGCTGGTGGATCCGGGTGATCCGACCTTCAGCAATGGTGACGTGACGTTCCTGCCGTCCGCGGGGACGAGGCCCACGGCCAACAACTGGGATACCGAAATTGGCTCGCTCTCGCCGGGCGATGGACAGGGCGACACCCTCACGGGTGCCAATCTGGCCGACGACTATCCGATTCCGTGGAACGCCGACGACACGCTCTACGAGCTGACGGTGGACCTCAGCGCGCCCAACGCGACGTCTGAGAACCAGCCGGTCGACGTCCTGCGCATGGGTATCGATGCTCCGACTCAGGAGTACATCGGTCTGGCTCAGATCACGCCGTCGCAGAATGGCATCGGTATGCCGAATCAGGGCTCGCCGCAGACCTATCGTGGCTTCTTCGCGCCGAACAAGGTTACCTTGTCCAACGTGACGAACCATAACCGCCTGCGTCCGCGCCTTGACTTCATCTGCAACAAGGCCCTTGGATTCAACGGACAGCCTGGCGGTACCAACCCCGGCGGTCTGACGGTCCATGGCTGGTCGGTCTACGAGGTCACCTATTAAAGATCCCTCTCTCGTAGGGACCTTGTAACACCTGGCAATCACGGGGTAACGGGCCACAAACCCGTTACCCCTTTTTTCTCCCCCCCCC
>MVZB01000162.1 GCA_002068205.1 candidate division BRC1 bacterium ADurb.BinA292 | reverse complement strand
GGCCGCGAGCGGCTGCAGTGGCGGCGGGTAGTGCGAGAGCCACGCCGAGGGATCCGCGGAGGGGCCGGTCTGCGCCAGGGCGACGGTTGCGAAAAACACGGTCGCGGCGACGGCCAGGCTCGGCAGCGAGCGGATGAATCCAGAAAACCGCCGGAGGGTTCGTCTTCCGGGGGCGTGAGATGAAGAGTTCATGGGGCGGATCATTCCAGTTCGGGGGTTTCGGGCAGTTGTTCCAGGATCAGGCGCAGCCGTTCGATTTCCACCGCCTGCTGGTTCAGCATCGCCGTGATTTCCTCCTGGCGTTGCTCCATCCGCAGCAGACGCTCGTGCAGTCGGCGTCGCATCCCGCCCGGCAGCGGCCGGAGGTTGCGTCCCTGACCCCAGCCTGGCGGCGGCAACGGCGGCAGCTCGCCCTCCTCGAACGCCTCCGTCGGCGACGTCAGCTCGTCCGCCGGCCGGTACCACGGGGGCGCAACCGCGGTCAATGCGCCGGCCGCGAGCTGCCCCAGCGGATCGCCCAGCAGCGCCCGGCAGAACCCCGCCTCGCCTTCCGCGCGCAACGCCGCCAGCGCGTCCGTCAGCCGCTGGGCACCGCCGCCGAGCGCCGGCTGCGGGGGCGTCAGCCACGATTCCCAGCGGTGCCGCTGGCGCATCAGCCGGCCAGTCATGAACGCCGCCTGGCGGACCAGGTGGTTGCCTTCCTCCACGCGCGCCGTCACGTCGGCCAGCAGCCGCTCGATCGTCTGCCGCTCCAGCAGGCCGGCCGGCGTCAGGTGATCCGCCCGCGCGTCTCCCCGGCGCGCATTGAGTTCATCCATCAGCCGCGTCCGCTCGCGCTCGACCTGGTCGAAGCGGTTGCGCAAATCGTCCAGTCGCGTCAGCAGCGTCGCCAGTTCCTGCGGGGTCTGGATCGGCCCCGCTTCGCGGGCGAAGCCCGGGCCGGGCGGCGGAAAGCCCCCCGGATCGCCACCCCGGAAGCGCCACCGCCCCCCGCCGCCGGGCGGACCCCCCATCGGCGGGCCCTGGCCCGGCGGCGGAAACGGCGGCGGATCCTGCGCCGTCGCCAGCCCGTCGCTCAGCGCCAGCGTCAGCAGTGCCGCCCACGCCCAGCCGATTCTCCACCAACGCCTCGCCTGCTGTCGCATCTCACGCCTCTCCCTGGGTGGGCTCGCCGCGGTTGGGGGCGCGCCGCGGAATCCGATATTTGTCCATGCGGTAGCCCAGCGTGCGCCGCGTGATGCCGAGCTTCCGCGCCGCCCGCGTATGGTTGTAGCCGGTCGCCTCGAGCGCCTCGATCAGGACCCGCCGCTCGATGTCCTCCAGCGTTTCGCCGCCGCGCGGAGCCGCCGTCTCGGCCGCGGCCTGGCCCGGCGCGACGCCGTGCTGGACCGATTGCGGCAGGTCGCGCACCTCGATCGTATTGCCGTCGCACATCACGCAGGCGTGCTCCAGCGCGTTCTCCAGCTCGCGGATGTTGCCCGGCCAGTGGTAGCGCAGCAGGCGGTCGAAGGCCGCCGGCGCCAGGTTCACCACCTGCCCATCCCGGCGCCGGATCCGCGCCAGAAAGTGATCAATCAGCGCCGGCACGTCCTCGGGCCGTTCGCGCAGCGGCGGGATCTCGATCGGCACCACGTTGAGCCGGTAGTAGAGGTCGGAGCGGAACGTCCCCTCCTCGATCATCTCTTCCAGCACGCGATGCGTCGCCGCGATCACCCGCACATCGACGCGGAAAGTCTGGGCGTCGCCGACGCGCTGAAACTCGCCCGATTGCAGGACCCGCAGCAGCTTGACCTGCAGCGCGGGGGAGAGCTCGCCGACCTCGTCCAGAAAGATCGTGCCGCCGTCGGCCTGTTCGAACAGACCTTTTCTGGTTTCGATCGCGCCGGTGAACGCGCCGCGCGTGTGGCCGAACAGCTCGCTCTCCAGCAGCGTCTCGGGCAGCGCGCCGCAGTTGATTTTGACCAGCGGCTTGTCGCGTCGCGGTCCGCCGGCGTGGATCGCGAGCGCCAACACCTCCTTGCCGGTGCCGCTTTCGCCGCGCAGCAGCACCGAGACGTTGCTGGCGGCCACCTTGCGCACGCGCGTCATCACCTCGCGCATCGCCGGGCTGACCGCCACGATGTCGCGCGGGGCAGCCTGCGATTCCAGCGAATCCTTCAGTTGGCGATTCTCCGCGCGCAGGCCGCGCGTCTCCGCCACGCGCGCCACGACCATGATCAGTTCCTCGTTGGCGAACGGCTTGATCAGGTAGTCCGCCGCCCCCTGCTTCATCGCCTCGACCGCCGTTTCCGCCGTCGCATAGGCCGTCATCATGATCACGTCGAGATCGGGCACACGTTCACGCGCGCGGCGCATCACCTCCAGCCCGTCCATCCCCGGCATCTTCAGGTCGGTCAGCAGCAGGTCGGCCCCCTCGCGTTCAATCGCCTCAAGCGCCGCGGCCGGTTCGGTCGCCGTCCGCACCGAGTGGCCTTCGCGCTCCAGCACGCGGCGCAGGATCTTCCCCATCTTCGGTTCGTCATCCAGCAGAACGATGCGCAATCCCATCGGTCATCCTTTCACGCCGGGGGCGGCGGCCGGTCGCGCGAGCGGCAGTCGCACCAGAAAGCTCGCCCCCGGTTGCGCGCGCCTCTTTTCGAGCGTCAGGCTGCCGCCGGCTTCCGCCACCAGCCGCCGGCTGACGGTCAGTCCCAGCCCCGACCCGTCGCTGCGCGTCGTATAGAACGGATCAAAAATGCGCGTGCGGTCGCGCTCGGCGATGCCGGGCCCTTCGTCCGTCACGCGCAGCCGCGCTTCGCCGTCCGTCACCTCGCACTGGACGCGGACGCGGGTCTGCTCGGGCGCCGCCGCCAGCGCATTGAGCACCAGGTTGAGCAGCACCTGGCGGAAGGCGCCCGAATCGATCGGCAACGGGCCGGCCTGCTCCGCCTCGGGCGTCCACTCCAGGTTCAGTTCGACTTGCCGCTTCTGGGCCGCCGCGCGCAGCATCCCGAGCACCGCCGGCACGTCGCGCCCCAGGCGCGCCGGCTCGCCGGCCGTGCGCGAGCGATCGCGCGTCGCCGCCGCCCCCGGCCGCGAATATTCCAGAAATTGCGCCACCAGCCGATCCATCCGGTCGATCTCTTCCACGATGTCGTGGCAGGTTTCCTCGATCTGCGCGCGGCGCGCCGGTTCCCCGGCGTTGCGCGTCGAGCGTTCCAGATCTTCCGCGAACGCGCGGATGATCCCCAGCGGGTTGCGCAGCTCATGGGCGAACCCGGCCGCCAGCGAGCCGAGGGCCGCCAGCCGATCGGCCTCCGCCGCCTGGCTTTCGATCCGTCGCTGACGGCGGATCAGCCGCCAGATCAGCACGCCGATCAACAGCGTCAGGATCGTCAGTTGCAGCGCGTGGCGCCGCAGCCGCCGCGCAAGCTGCTCCACGCCGTGCAGGTAATCGCGGTTGGCCACCAGCACCAGCACGGCGCGCGTCTCGCCGCCCGTCGCGTCCAGCCCCTCGCGAACCGGCAGATAGAGCCGCTTATAGCTCTGGTCGCCGCGCTGATAGGCGAGCGAAGCGGCGGCCTCGCCCGCGATCGCCCGCCCCAGTTCGAAGCCGTCGATGCCCGCGTAATCAAAGGGCGTCAGCAGCGCCTCGGGGTCGGCCGTGTCGTAGAGCACCGTCGTATCGGGCGCAAGGACCAGCAGCCGCGCCAGGCCGCCGCGGGCGACGAACCCTTCGAGCGCCGCCACGCGCCGCTCGCTCAGATAGTTCGCGTAGACCGCGCGCGCGCGGGGGCTCATCTCCCGCAGCGGCGCGCTGGCGGGGTCGTCCTCGCCGGCGAGCCAGCGCGCATCCAGGGCCAGGTCGGCCAGCGCCAGCGCATCGTCGCTCAATTCGGGCAGGGCCAGCTCGCCGAGGACCCGCAGGTGGCGCGCCAGTTCGGCCTCCTGGGAAACCCGGGCGACGCCGACGACGTACCACCCGGCGCCGTAGATGATCAGCAGCAGCAGGACCAGCAGCAGCCCGGCGCCCAGTCCGGTTCTGCGCAGCGAGGAGGTCGGGCGAAGCAAGGCCACGATGCACGATATCGTACAGGGATTGGGCCGTAAAGGGTGAAGGCTGTACCACTGCGTACGCCCGGCGGGCCTAAAGGCTCCCCTGATCTCCAAAGTGCAACGGCCGTTCCAATGGTCGCCTACGCCGATGGCCCCCCATCCGTTTTTGTGTCCCGTATGTCCCTTCTGAAATCAGGGGCCTGTTTTGGGGGCGATCACGAGGAACGAGGGACGAGACACGAGAAACGAGAAATCTGGAGACCCCCTTGCAACCCTCCGCGCCGTGCGCTATAGCGTTGGGGGCCATGTCCGCCGCCGTCCCATCGTCGCCCGCCTCATCGCCCGCCGTAACCCCCATCCTGCGCATGCAGGGCATCGGCAAATCGTTCGGCGGGGTGCGCGCGCTGCACGACGTCCATCTGGAGCTGTTGCCCGGCGAGGTCCACATTCTGGCCGGCGAAAACGGCGCCGGCAAAAGCACGCTGATCAAGATCCTCGCCGGCGTCCATCGCGATTACGACGGCCGCATCGAGCTGGACGGCCGCCCCGTCCGCTTTGCCTCGCCCCAGGACGCCGCCGCGCGCGGCATCGCCGTCATCCATCAGGAACTCTCGCTGATCCCCTCGATGAGCGTCGCCGACAACATCTTTCTGGGCCGCGAAACGGTCTGGACCGGCGCGCTGCCGTGGGTCATGCGCCGCCGGCAGCGCCGCCGGGCGCAACAAATCCTCGATCAGCTCGGGCTGAACGTCGATGCCGAGTCGACCGTCGAGCGCCTGCCGATTTCGCTCCAGCAGATGATCGAGATCGCCAAGGCGCTGGCGGCGGAAGTCCGCATCCTCGTGATGGACGAACCGACCAGCGCGCTCACCGAGCCGGAAGTCGAGCGGCTGTTCGCGCTGATCGCCGAGCTGAAGCGCCGCGGCGTCGCGATCGTGTACATCTCGCACAAGATGGAGGAGATCCACCGGATTGCCGACCGGCTGACGGTCCTGCGTGACGGCCGGTTCGTCGGCACGGCTCCGGCCGCCGAGCTTCCTCCGCCCCGGCTTGTTCAGTGGATGGTCGGCCGCGAAATCGGCGAGCAGTTTCCCCGCCATACCCCCCATCCCGGGCCGGTCCTGCTCCGCGTCGAGGAGCTGACCCTGGACGATCCCCATGGGCTGCCGTTGCCGGTGGTCGACCGTGTCGGCTTCGAGTTGCGCGCCGGCGAGATCGTCGGCCTCGGCGGGTTGCAGGGTTCGGGGGCCAGCGACCTGCTCTGGGGTCTGTTCGGCGCGCGCGGCCGCCCGCGCGCCGGCCGGATCGAGCTGCATGGCCGGCCCTATACGCCGCGCTCGCCGGGCCATGCCATCCGCCGCGGGCTCGCGCTGCTGACCAACGACCGCAAAACAACCGGGCTGGTGCTGGGGATGAGCATCACGCACAACATCACGCTGGCCTCGCTGCCGCGGCTCTCGCCGGGGGGCTGGCTGCGCGAGCGGCGCGAGCGGGCCGCCGCCGCGCGGCTGCGCGAACGCTTCGACATCCGCGCCGCCGACCTCGATCTGGAGGTCCAGTCCCTCTCCGGCGGCAATCAGCAGAAGGTCGCGCTTGCCAAATGGCTGGAGGCGGGACCGCGCGTCCTGCTGCTCGACGAGCCGACCCGCGGCGTCGACGTCGGCGCCAAGCAGGAAATCTACCGCCTGATGGATGCCTGGTCGGCCGAAGGCTACGCGATCCTGCTCATCACCTCCGAGATGCCCGAATTGCTGGCCCTGAGCGACCGGATTCTGGTGCTGCATCGCGGGCGCGTGACGGCCTGTTTTCAGCGCGGCGAAGCCACCCAGGAGCGCGTCCTGCGGGCCGCCATGGGCGGCACCGGGGAGGATGCCGCCTGAGCCCGCGCCGGCCCGTTTGCGATGGGGCCGTCCATTTCGTACTGGTTCGGGGGGAGAATCGAGGCATGGCAAGATCGACTGACGCGGCCGGCGCGAACGGCCGCTCGCGAATGCTCCGCTGGCTGGGCTATCCCCATGTCCGCGCGCTGCTGGCGCTCGTCCTCGTCTTCTGCCTCGGTCTCTATTTCAACGCCGACGGCGCTTTCTTCCGCTGGGCCACCCATCGCGACATGCTGCGCCATTCCTCGGTCTACGGCATCCTCGCCTGCGGGATGACGCTCGTCATTATCACGGCGGGCATCGATCTGTCGGTCGGCAGCGTCCTGGGTTTCATCGCCGTCGCCTTTTCAATCCTCAGCATTCACCACGGCTGGAGCCCCTGGCTCGCGATTCCGGCCTGCCTGGCGATCGGCGCGTTGCTCGGCGCCGTCTCGGGCGCGCTGATCGCCGCCTTCGGCATCCAGCCGTTCATCGCCACGCTGGCGATGATGGTCTTCGCCCGCGGCCTGGCGAAATTCGTCAGCCACGGCATGAAAGTCTCCAATTATGTCCAGACGCCCGAGGGCTATGTCGCGCTCGACATGCCGGCGATCCACGGCCTCATCGATCAGCGGATCCTGAACGGCAACCTCGCCGTCGTGACACTGATCTTCCTGGCCTGCCTGCTGATCTCGCACGTCGTGCTGGCGCGGTTGCGCTGGGGCCGCTACCTCTACGCCATCGGCGGCAACGAGGAGGCGGCGCGCCTGTCGGGCGTGCCGGTGGCGCGGATGAAACTGCTGGCCTACGGCCTGGCCGGGTTTTTCTCCGCCGTCGCCGGTATCTGCCAGGCCGCGCAGGAGTATCAGGGCGACCCCGAGGCCGGCGCGACGTATGAACTGAAGGCCATCGCGATCGTCGTCATCGGCGGCACCAGCCTGATGGGCGGCCGCGGCGGCATCCTGCTGACGCTGATCGGGACGCTCACGATCGGCTACATGGAAAAAATCCTCAGTATCAATGCGGCGGGCGAGGCGAGCCGGCTGATGCTGACCGGCGCGATCATCGTCGCCGCCGTCCTGCTTCAACGGATCCGCCGGCGGTAGGACGCGAAAGCAAGACGGAATCCGGCCCCACTCTTCGACCCGGGCGATCGTTTTATGTCCCTTATGTCCTTTTCTGTCCCTTGATTCCCACCGGTTCCTCCAAAAAAACGCCCCCTCAATTCCTCGGAACAAAACCGCCCCGGCCGGCGTCTGAATCGGCAGACCTCGGGAACCGGATCGATCCCCCGGTTTCGTTTTTCCAGGGAGGAGTCATCATGAATCGCACCAGAACCATCCTGACGACCACCGCGCTCGCGCTGACGTTGATGTTGGGGACGACCGGCTGTGAAACCGTTCGCAAACACCCGGGGGCGACGACCGGCGCCGCCGTCGGCGCTGGAACCGGCGCCGTCCTGGGGGGGATGGTCGGCAGCCAGAGCGACAATACCGCCACCGGCGCGATTGTCGGCGGCGTGGCCGGCGCCGGCCTGGGCGGCGTCGTCGGCCACCAGTACGACCAGATCAAGGAGCAGGAATGGCGGATTGACCGGCTCGAGCGCCGGAAGGACAAGTGGGACGA
>MVZB01000161.1 GCA_002068205.1 candidate division BRC1 bacterium ADurb.BinA292 | reverse complement strand
CTGCCGCCCCCCGCCCCGATTGTCCACTGGTGTGGAACCGCCCCCTCGCCGGTCATTCCCCCGCATCCCGCAGGGATGCCAGATGGTAGCCGGTGGTTGAGCGCAGCGGAACCTGGGGACACCGACGCGAAAAATCCCCGTCCCCGAAGAGGGCGAATGCCAAGTCCGCGCAACGATCGGCCGGAATCAAGCGCAGGGTGACGGCCGCGGGCCGGAACCCTGCGTCGCCCTCCGCGAAGCCCTCGTGAGCCGGCTTTCCATGGGCCCCCGTGTCAGCCCCCTCCCACGTACCGCTACCATTGCTTCGCTCAACCACCGCTCAATCACCCCTAACTCCTCACTCCACACTCCGCACTTTTTGCGGGATGCCGGCCGCTCCCCTGTGGGATCATCGGGCGAGAACCCTGACCCATGCCTTCGCCCGACGCCACCGACGCCGCCACCCCCTCGCCGCCGCACCGGCCCCAACCCGAGCGCGTCCTGGCCGATGCCGCCCGCGCCGCATTCATCCCCTGGGGCCTGCGCGACTACGGCGACGTTCTGGCGCACCAGCACGCGCTCCACGCCCGCCGGGTCGCCGACCGGATCCCGGACACCTGGCTGGTCGGCGAACATCCCACCGTCGTAACCCAGGGCGTGCGCGGCTCGGAAGCCGACCTGCTCACCGCCGCCCGCTACCCGGTTTTCCGGATCAACCGCGGCGGCCAGACGACGATCCACAACCCCGGCCAGCTCGTGATCTACCCGATCGTCAAGACGCAGGGGGGCCTGCTGGCGCAGGCATGGCTCTCGCGCCTGCTGCTCGCCGCCGTCAGCGACTGGCTCGCGAACCTGACCGGCGTGGCGACCCAACTCGAAAAGGGAAAACCTGGCCTGTTCGTCGACGGCCGCAAGGTGGCCGCCATCGGCATCTCCATCCACCGCCGGGTCGCGATGCACGGGATCGCCGTGAACGTCTGCAACGACCTCGCCCCCTGGCAATCCATCATCCCCTGCGGCGAGCCCGAGCGCCGGCCGATCACCCTGAGCGAGGCGGCGGGCCGCCCGCTTGATCCGGCCGACCTCGTCGCCGCCATCCCGGCCTGGCTCCACTCGGCCTGGGGCTATCGCCGCATCGACACCCTTGCCGACGCCGACTGACCCGGCCCCGAGCGCGCCCCCTGGCCCGCCCCTACATCGTCAGAAAATAAAATCCATGCCCTTCGGGGATCGTATGGCTCAGCGTCGGGATCAGGTGGTCATAGATCGTTTCGTAAACGTCTTCGTCGGCTTCCTGCTGCAAGTCGTTGTTGCGCGCCAGCGCCGCCGCCAGATCCAGCCCCTCTTCGTCGGTCATGAAGCACGACGTGATCTGCTCCTGGCTGCGCATCGGCAGCAGGTGCGGCGTCCGCCCGAAGATGATGCCCTTGAGCAGTTCGCAATGCGCCGCCTCCACCTTCAGCTTGGGGCACTGGCGCGCGGCCCGCTCATAAAACTCCGCCAGCCATTCCCCGCCCAGCGGCTGGTGGTCGCACTGCAACACGAGACCGTAATAGATCAGCCCCGCCTGCGGGACGGTCGGCTCGCCGTCCAGCAGGACCTGGCGCGCGGCCTCCGCCACGCCCGAGAACGGGTGATGCCAGTTGAGTGCGCCGGCCAGCGCCGTCAGCGTGCGCTCGACCCCTTGCGCGTCGCGGGAATCCAGCAGCAGGCGAACCTGCGGGAGGTCAACCGATAATACCTGCGTCTTCGCGCTCATCATCCATGGACCTGTCGGGCATCTGGTCGTCTTTCTCCCATCAAAACTTCGTCTCCCGTCTCTCGCCCTCGCCCCCAACGGTCTACCCCAAAACTCGTCTCTCGTCTCTCGTCCCTCGTCTCCCGTCTCTCGTCCTCGCCCCTCGAGCACCCGCAATTTTATCCCTCGTTCGCGAGTCCAGAGGCACTTGCTTTTCCGACAGAAATACCAGATCTCCCGCAGCAGGCCAAATCGAAAAATACATTCCTCCCCGATCCCCCGATTCACGGATGCCGGATACCCCATTTGCCCCGCCCTCCCCACCTCCCCGATCCTGCCTGCTGGCAATGCCATGCCCGGATTCGCTATCATGGAGCATCTTCGCGCCCCCCGCACCGACCCGCGCACCGGGGGCGCGCCGCAGCCAGCCCCGTCGGGCAAGGACCGATTATGAAAGTCGTCTTCATGGGAACGCCGGAGTTCGCGCTGCCGGCCCTCCAACGCCTCATCGCCAGCCCGCACCGGATCGTCCTGGTCGTAACGCAGCCCGACCGCCCCAAAGGCCGCGGCCTGAAACCGGTCGCCTCGCCCGTCCATCAACTGGCGGCCGCCCACGGCCTGGAAATCATCCAGCCGGTCAGCGTGCGTCGCGAGCCGATCGACGAGCGCGTCCGCCAGTCCGGCGCCGACGTCACGGTCGTCGCGGCCTTCGGCCAGATCCTCCCGCGCCCGCTCCTCGAAGCGACCCGCTTCGGCTGCCTCAACATCCACCCCTCGCTGCTCCCCGAATTCCGCGGCGCCGCCCCCGTTCAGCGCTGCCTTCTCGAGGGCCGCGATACGACCGGCGTCACCATCATGCAACTCGTCGAGGAACTGGACGCCGGCCCGATCATCGCCCAGCAGCGCGTCGAGATCCTCCCCGACGACGACGCCCGCTCGGTTCTCAACAACTGCGCCGTCATCGGCGCCGACATGCTCCTCCGCGTCCTCGACGAGGCCGAACGCACCGGCATCATCGATTCTACGCCCCAGAACGACGAGGAGGCCACCTACGCCCCGCCGATCCGCAAAGAGGAAGGATTGATTCCCTGGCGCGATTCCACCGAGGAAATCATGTACCGCCTGCGCGCGCTCACCCCCTGGCCGGGGGCCTACTCCTTCCTCGGCGGCCGCAAGCGCCTCACCCTGCTCCAGGCCGAACCGCTCTGGAGCAACGAGGCCGCCCAGCTCGGCGTCATGAACAAGGTCGAGCCGGGCACCGTCACCTCGCTCAAGCGCGGCTTCGGTTTCACCGTCAAGACCGGCAGCGGGCACCTGCTGGTGACGGCGCTCAAACCCGAGGGAAAAAACCGCATGGATGGCCAGGCCTTCGTGGCCGGCCGCGGCGTCAGCGTCGGCGACAAACTCGGCGACCCCGCCTGAAAAGTAGCCTGAAATCCCATGCCATGTCCTCCATGCGTCCCTTGTGTCCCTTACGTCCCTTCTGTCCCTTCTGAGAGTCGAATTTGCAGGTAAGGAGGTCGGTGCTTCAGAACAGGGAGGATAATGGGGGACCTTATACAACCGACGCGAATGGCCGCGGCCCTGCCGGACTGATCCCCAAGCCAGTCCCGTCAGGGACGCCAGACGTCAGCCCGCCACTTCAGTGGCGGGAAAGACGAAGGAAGGACAAAAAGTCCCGTAGGGACGGCAGAACCCACCGAATCGATCGCGATCAAGAGCACAAGCGACGAGATCCAAACGCCGATTTCTGCGGAAGGAGAATTGCCCCCGCGGTGTCGATCCTGAACTTCCACAACATCCGCCTGACCCCCATCATCCACCGCAAGGTGACGTTCGCCGAGCAGGTGCGCCGCGAGGCGCTGGCCTGGCGGCCCGACGTGATCGCCGTCGAACTGCCCGCGACCCTCGCTTCCTGGATTGTCCGCGGCGCGCTCCGTCTCCCCCAGATCTCCGCCGTCGTCTTTGAGGAACGGGGCGCCCCGGGCGAACTCTCCTACCTCCCCATCGACCCGTGCGACGGCTTGATCGAGGCCGTCCGCCTCGCCTGCGAACACGGGATCCCCCTCGAGTTCATCGATCTGGACCTGGCCGGCCTCCAGGAACCATGGCGCTACCTGCCCGACGACACGATGCTCGACCTGACCGGCCTGGAGCCGTTCGTCGACCGCGTGGCCCCGCTCGTCGCGACGCGCCCCGATGACCGGACCTCGCTCGCCCGCGAGCGCCACATGGCCCTCCGCCTGCGCGAACTCGCCGCCCGCCATCGCCGCGTCCTGGCGGTCCTGGGGCTCGGTCATTTCACGCGCGTGCGCCGCCTGCTCGAGGCCGATCACATCGATCCGCCGGCGGCGGCCCTAGGCCCCGGCGATCCGCCGATCGTCGCCCAGCGCCCCGACGCGCGGCTTGTCCACGTGTCGCCCGCTTCGCTCTCGCACCTCCTGGGCGAGATCCCCTACTTGACCTGGCTCTTCGAGCAGAGCCGCGAGGAACTGGAGCTGACCGGCGAGGTCCGCTTCGACAAATTCGCCGCCCTCCAGACGATCTTCAAGCTCGCCGAGCACGAGTATCGCCAGCGTTACAAGGAAACGATCACGCTGACCCAATGGAAGGCGCTGCTCCAGTTCACGCGCAACATGGCCCTCGTCCGCGGCGGGCTCCGCCCCGACCTCTACGAGATCGTGCTCGGCGCGCGCGGCGTCGTCGATGGCGACTTCGGCTGCGAAGTTCTCGAAATCGCGCGCAGCTACCCCCCGCAGCGCAAGAACGACGAGGCCTTGCCCAATTTCCGCATCCGCAACGGCCGCGGCCTGCTCGAAGGCCGCCGCGAGCGCTTCCGCCTCCGGCCCCGCCAGGAGGAACCGCCCTCCGAACTCGTGCAACTGCGCTTCCGCCGCCGCCCTCCCGCCGAACTGAAGGCCCGCTGGAAGGAACAGTGGCAACGCTCGGCCGGCAGGGGCATCTGCTCCTGGCCCCCCGAGGACGAGCGGCAGGAACGGTTCATGGACTACGTCCGCAAGCGGGCCCTGCAGGTCGTCAGCGAGGACCGCCGCCAGGTCCAGGAATTCACGACCTCGATGCTGGACGGCCTCGACATCCGCGAAACGATGCGCAACTGGCACACCGGCAAGCTCTTCGTCCAGACGACGCCGCAGCCGCAAGGCAAGGTCAGCGCCGTCGTCCTCGTCTTTCAGGATGAACCGATCGGCGAACTCGGCTCCTGGCGGGCGACGCTCTACGCCGAAAATCAGAATGAGAGCGACATCTCGTTCTATGCCTCCCCGCTGGGCGAGAACGTCGTCGGGCCGCGCATCGCGCGCACGGAATTCGGTGGAATCCTCTCCATCTACCCCGCGCTCGGCATCCCCGACATCTGGCGCTTCGAGCTGCCCGACGAGATCCGCACCTGCGCCGACGCCCTGCTGGCGGCCGGGATCCTCTTTTCATCCGAGCGCTATGTCGCCTACGTCGCCGCCAGGCCGCCGCGCCAGGTCCTCAAGCGCCTCGCCGAAATCTACCGCAAGCACATCATCTACATGCCGCTCCATGGCTTTTCGGCCAACCACCTCAAGGCGATCCGCAAATTCCACATCCTCGACGGCCACGACGTCCGCCAATGGGCCGCCGATTACATCTTCGACGACTGACGCTCCCTCGTCCCTCGTCGATGCGAATTTCACCCGCGTGAGCCGCCCCAGCGGGGCGCCATTGGAATAACCCCCGGTTGGAGCGCAGCGGAGCCTGGGGACACCCCCGCAAAATATCCCCGTCCCCGAAGGGACGAATGCCCTAGTCCGCGCAGCGGACGACCGGAATAAAGCGCAGGGCGACAGCCGCAGGCCGGAACCCTGCGTCGCCGCCCCAACCGCCCCGAACCCCTGCAAGGGGTGGCCGGAGATTCCGGCCGCATCCTGGCCCATGCGAGACCGCCCCCCCTCGCTGGCCCCCCCCTCCCCCGCATCCCGGAGGGATGCCAGAGAATAGCCGGTGGTTGAGCGCAGCGACACCACCGGTCACTCGGCCCCTCCTCCCCCGCATCCCGGAGGGATGCCAGATGGAACCGCATCTTCAAACGAAAATTTCATCCGCGTGAGCCGCCCCAGCGGGGCGCCATTGGAATACCCCCCGGTTGGAGCGCAGCGGAACCTGGGGACACTCCCACGAAATATCCCCGTCCCCGAAGGGCGCGAATGCCCAAGTCCGCGCAGCGGACGACCGGAATAAATCATTGTCTATTTCACCGCGCCCCCGGGTCGCGATGGAACCGACTCGCATTGGCTCGAGCGAACAACTTACGAGCCCGCGATAGCGGGCTTTCTTCTGGCCCCCTCGGGGGCCCTGACATCAGCACCGGGTCTCGGCCCGGTAACCGCTCGTTCCCTGTTTTTCTCAACCGTTTCAACGGTTTCCTCGACATGATTTCCCTTCCAAAATGTATGCATTCCAATGAGTTTCGATCTCAAAATTCGAATTTCGAATTTCCATTCTCGAATTTCGTTTCCCTGATTTCGAATGCCTGATTTCCATTTTCCATTATTTATTCTCCAATCGCCTACCCCACCGGCGCCGTGGTCCCCATCATCTTCATCACCCCCGCGATCAGGATCACCAGCAGCGCGACGCCCAGCAGGAGCCCGAGCCACAGCCTCGCCTGGGCCCGCAGCCCCTTCGACCACCCCCGGCTCGACACCAGCGCCTCGGCCACAAAGAAGACGATCAGCGCCAGCAGAAACTTGATCCCGAACAGCATGTGATACAGCGGCTGACCCGCATGTGACACCCGCGTCACCGCCAGATAGTTGTAAAGCCCGCTGATGAGCAACAGCGCCACGGCCCCGTGGACGAAAAACCGCCAGCGCTCGCCGAGCGCCTGCCGCAGCTTGGCGAAATCCTCGGCCCCAAGCTGCCGCGCCGCCACCGGCAGCACCAGAAAGCGCAGATAAAACGCCCCCCCGATGGCGACGACCGCGGCCAGAATGTGCAGCCAGCGCATCAGCAGCGCCAGCGGATCGGCGAACACTTCACTCCCGGGCGTCTGCGCCCACGCCGGCGCGGCGCTCAGCACCGCGCAGCCGACCGCCGCCGCTCCTCTCACGATGGTCCCGTTTTTCCGCTTCATCCTCCGCTCCTTTCGCTTCGGCTGGCTCATTCCCGCAACAGGTCGGGCCATTGGCTTGCCGGATAGGTGAACGACGTCGCCTGATCGCCCGCCCGCGCCTCCACCACGAAGGCCGTCGCGCCCGGCGCGGCCGACCAGCTCCGGCCTTCCTGCTGGACCTCAATCGGCTGGCCGTTGGCGATAACCCCCACGGTCGTGCCTTCGCGCTTGGCCCCTGCGATCGCGGCCGTCTCGCCGGTCAGCAACGCGCGCCCGTTGTTGATCGTCGCGAACGGTCGATCCCGCTCCAGCGCCTTCATGTAGTCGGCCATCGCCTGGAATTCAGCCTCCGTCGGCTTGAGCATCCCCGGCCCGCGCATCATCGTGGCCGTAATGGCGAACAGTTCGCCGTCGTCGGCCGCGTGGCGGAACCGGCCCGCGAAGAACGCCCCCTCGGGCCCATGGCACCGCGCGCAGGCCCATTCAAACTCCTCGATCGGGCCGGTTTCCAGGTCCACCGGCGCGGGCGCGGGGTCGGCCGGCGCCGGTTCAATCGGTGCCGCTCCCGCGGGCCCGGCGGCAACGGCGGCCGACCCGACCCCACCGGCGGACGGACGTTCCTCCGCCTTTCCCCCGCACCCCAGCGCGACCGCCGCGCTTAGCGCCACCACGCCCACCGCCATGCGCATCGCGCCCATGCTATTGGCCC
>MVZB01000160.1 GCA_002068205.1 candidate division BRC1 bacterium ADurb.BinA292 | reverse complement strand
AGTTCGGCCATCAGAGCGTCTTCGCCCGCCTCGCCGTCGACGCGATAGGTGGTGGAGAAGCGCAGCATTTCGCCCTCGGCGTAAGGGACGGTGCAGACCATTTTTTCGCGGATGAGCCACTGGCTGGCGGCTTCGGCATCGTCGAAGCGGGGTCCGCCCTCGACACCGCGGGGGGCCTTGACCATCAGGAAATAGGTGCCGCCGGGCATATTGGCATCGAAGCCCAGTTCGCGGAGCGCATCGACGAGCTTGCGCAGGCGGCGCTCGTATTTGGCGCGGATCGCCGGCAGCAGGGCGGCATCGTCGAGCGCCGCGACGCCGGCCTTCTGGATCGCGATGAACTGGCCGGAGTCGGAGTTGTCCTTCATGTCGGCGTAGGCGGCGACCAGCCGGGGATGGCCGGCGACGAAGCCCAGGCGCCAGCCGATCATGTCCCAGCCCTTGCTCATCGTGTGGGTTTCAAGGCCGACCTCGAGCGCGCCGTCGACGGCGAGGAAGCTCAACGGCTTGCGGCCATAGGTGAGCGGCAGGTGGGCGGCGTCGTTGACGACGATCAGACGGTTTACGTGAGCGAATGCAATGACTCGCTTGAAGAAATCCTCGTCGGCCAGGGCGCCGGTGGGGCTGTTGGGATAATTGAGGACCATGAGTTTGGCGCGGCGGCGGATCTCGTCCGGGATGGCGTCCAGATCGACCAGGTAGTTGTTGGCCGGCTCGAGCGGGGCGTTATATACCTCGCCACCGAAATAGCGGGTCCAGGTGCCGGCGACGGGGTAGCCGGGGACGGTCATGATGCAGAAGTCGCCGGGGTTGATGAGCATGCCGGGGAGGAGGGCGAGGGCGGGTTTGGAGCCGATGCAGTGATTGATCTGGGTCGCGGGGTCGAGCTGGACGCCGTATTCGCGGGCCATGTAGCGCGCCGCCGCGTCCTTGTATTCCTGAATGCCGTTGTCGGCGTAGCCGCGGTTGGCGGGGTCGTCGACTTCGCGCTTGAGGCGATCGCGCACGGGGCGGTGGGCCATCTCGTCGTTCTCGCCGATGCCGAAATCGAGGAGCCGGGTTTCGGGGTGCGCCGCCAGCGCCGCCCGTTTCGCCCGCTTGATCTTCTCGAACTTATAGATGGCGTTGCTCTTGCCATACTGGGCGCCGCCGATGCGCGCGGCGAAGAGATTCTGAAACCAGGGATCGGGTGCGGATTGGGCGGCGGAGGGCGCCTGCGGGGCGCTCGAGGTCGTCATGAGAGGGTGACTCCGGCATGGAACATGTCGCCCGCCGAGCGGATGGCGGGTTTGGCCCTAGCCTAGCGAAACGGTCGCGGCGGCGCAACGGCCGTCACGAAAGGGACGAAAGGTGGGTGGGGGGAGTGGGCGGAGGATAATTAGATCACGAAAGATACGAATGGGCACGAAAGGGGGTGGCCTTCGGGAGCGAGCACGAGGACGAGGGACGAGGGGGATCTCGTTCGTGCCTCAGTGACTCAGCCGACATTCACGGTGGCGAGGACTTCGGCCACGGCGTCGCAGAGGGCGTTCATGTTGCGGGCGGTCATGCCGGCGACGTTGACGCGGCCCGAGCCGACCATGTAGACCGCCTTTTCGCGCTTGAGCCAGTCGACCTGTTCGCGGGACAGGCCGGAGAGCGAGAACATCCCCTTCTGATCGATCATAAAGGAGAAGTCCTGTTCCACGCCCTTCTGTTTCATGGTGGCGGCGAACAGTTCGCGCATCTGCTGGACGCGGCCGCGAATGACGACGAGTTCGGCTTCCCACTCGGCGCGCAGGTCGTCCTCCGCCAGAATCGTTTTCACGATCAGGGCGCCGTGGGCGGGGGGATTGGAGTAGTTGGCGCGGATGACGGCCTTGACGTGACTGAAGGCGCGCTCGGCGGCATCGTCCGACTCGGCCACGACGGTCAGGGCACCGACGCGCTCGTTGTAGAGGCCGAAGTTCTTGGAGAAGGACGAGCAGATGAGCATTTCCGGGAGGTGGCGGGCGAGGATGCGGATGCCCTCGGCGTCTTCGTCGACGCCGTCGCCGAAGCCCTGATACGCGAGGTCGACAAGCGGGAAGAGGTTGTGTTCGGCCAGCACGCGGCCGATTTCATCCCACTGGGCGGGGGAGGGATCGACGCCGGTCGGATTGTGGCAACAGCCGTGGAGCAGGACGACGTCGCCGGCGGGGATGGCGCGCAGGCCGGCCAGCAGGCCGTCCCAATCGAGGGTGTGGGTGGCGGGATCGAAGTAGGGGTATTCGAGGATCTCCAGGCCGGCCGCCTCGAAGACATTGAAATGATTGTTCCACGTGGGGTTGCTGAACCAGATGCGGGCCTTGGGGAAGCGGGTGTGGAGGAAGTCGCCGGCGACGCGCAGGGCGCCGGTGCCGCCGGGGGTCTGGGCCGTGCGCAGGCGTTTGTCCGCGATCAGGGGGCTGTCGGCGGAGAAGATGAGCTTCTGGACGGCGCGGCCGTATTCGACCGAGCCGCTGATCGGGAGGTAAGCCTTGGGCTGGGCGCCGCGCCAGAGTTTTTCCTCGGCCTTATGGACGGTGCGGAAGAGGGGAGAGAGGCCTTCATCGTCGACGTAGATCCCCACGCCAAGGTTGATCTTGTTGGGGTTGGGGTCCTTCTTGAAGGCCTCGGTCAGGCCCAGGATCGGGTCGGCCGGCGCCATCGGCAGGGTCTCAAGCATGCGGTTCGCCTCCGGGGGAACGACTTGGGGTAAGGGACATACGGGACACAAAGGACGTAGGGGACATCAGGCGGGCGGGCTCGCGGTTGGGCTGCACCGAAGGTTTCATCAAGGAAGCGGGAGCGCACCCACCGTATATCAGCGTAACGCGGACCTCTGGTCAAGGACCGCGAGGGGGATTAGAGCCGGGAGATGGAACTCGGCTGTGTTCGAGAGCCGGATTTCTGGAGCGGGCCTTTGGGAGCGATCACGAGGACGGGAGACGAGGAACGAAGGACGAAGGACGAGATTTGGGATGCTCAGCCCGCCAGGCGCTGGAGGATGCTGGGGAATTGCTCGACGGCGCGGGGGAGGTTTTCGGGTTGGGAGCCGCCGCCGCGGGCGAGGGTCGGTTTACCGCCGCCCTTGCCGCCGACGATCGCCGCGGTTTCCTTGAGCACATCGCCGGCCTTAAGCCGCCTGGGCGCGAGATCGTCGGTCAGGCCGACGATCATGCTGACCTTGCCATCGGCGACCGAATAGAACAGGACGGCGGTGTTGGTGGGGGATTGGCCGCGCAGGGCGTCCCAGGCCTGCGCCAGCGCGTTGTGGTCGGCGCCGGGGATCTCGCGCGCGAGGTAGCGGATGCCGGCGACCTCGGCGAAATCGGCGGCGGCCTCGCTCATCTGGCGGCGGGCCTGGGCGGCTTTGGCTTCCTCGACCTGGCGGCGCAACTGGCGGATTTCGTCCTGCAGCGCCTGGATGCGGGCGGGCAAGCCGTCGGCCGGGACGGAGAGCTGGCGCGCCAGACCGTGCAGGGCCTGGCGTTCCTGGATGACGGTTTCGAGCGCGCCGAGGCCGGTGCGGGCCTCGATCCGGCGGATGCCCGAGGCGACCGACGATTCGCCGGTGATGAGGAAGAGGCCGATCTGGCCGGTGTTGCGGACATGGGTGCCGCCGCAGAACTCGCGGGAGAAGTCGCCCATGGCGATGACGCGGACCTGGGCGCCGTATTTTTCGCCGAACGGCGCGATGGCGCCAGTGGCCTTGGCTTCTTCGAGCGCCATGACCTGAGTGGTGACCGGCAGGTTGGCGAGGATCTGGCCGTTGACGATGCGCTCGATCTCGCGCAGCGTCGCCTCGGGGACCGGCTCGGGATGGGTGAAGTCGAAGCGCAGGCCGTCGGGACCGACGAAGGAACCCTGCTGCGTGACGTGGCCGCCGATGAGGCGCTTGAGGGCGCCCTGCATCAGGTGGGTCGCGGAGTGGTTGAGCATCGTGGCGATGCGCCGGGCGCAGTCGACGCGGGCCTTGACCTGCTGCCCGGCGTGGATCGTCTCGCGGGCCTCGCCGAAATGGAGGTAGTGGCCGTCCTCGGTCTTCTGGGTATCCTCGACGGCGAACAGGGCGAGATCGCTGTCGATGGCGTCGAGGGCGCCGGTGTCGCCGACCTGGCCGCCGGCCTCGGCGTAGAAGGGTGTTTCGTCGAGGACGACGACGCCGTTCTGGCCGGGCTTGAGCGAGTCGACGCGGAGGTCGTCGCGGAGGATGGCGACGACGCGGCTGGCGCACGCCATGCCCTCATAGCCGCAGAAGCGGGTGCGCTGTTCGGGGGGCAGGTCGCCGAGCAGTTCGTCGAAGCGGGCCGCGCCGGCGCCGCCCTTCCATGAAGCGCGGGCCCGGCGCTTGGCCTCGTCGAGGGCGCGGTCGAAACCCGGCTGATCGACGCTGATGCCTTTTTCGGCGGCGGCTTCGATCGTCAGGTCCAGCGGGTAGCCATAGGTGTCGTAGAGGCGGTAGGCCTCCTCGCCGGCGAGGCGGCCGCCGGCGCCGACGCGCGCGAGCAGGTCGTCGAGGATCTGACCGCCCTGGTTGAGTGTGCGGGTGAAGCGTTCCTCCTCGGCGCGGATGGTGCGTTCAACAACGGCGACGTGGCGGGTGATTTCGGGATAGGCCCCGCCCATGACGTCGACGACCGGCGCGACCAGGCGCCAGAGGAAGGGCTCGGTGATGCCGAGCTTGAGGCCGAAACGGGCGGCGCGGCGCAGGATGCGGCGCAGGACATAGCCGCGCCCCTCGTTGGAGGGGACGACGCCCTCGGAGAGGGTGAAGGTGAGCGCGCGGGCGTGGTCGGCGCAGGCGTTCATCGCCAGACGCACGACGGCGGGGTCCAGACCGCGGCGGCGGATGGATTGTTCGGCGTCGTCGCCGTCGGCCAGAGTGGGGTAGGGGAGGCCGGCGACGTCGGCGACGGCGCGGACCATCGGCAGGAGCAGATCGGTTTCGTACTGGGAGCGGATGCGGCCGCCGCTGCGGGTGAACTGGACGGCGGTGGTGGTGCGCTCCAGGCCGGCGCCGGTATCGATGCCGCGGTTCTTGAGGAGGGGGCGCGAGCCGTCGAGCTGCTGGTCGAACTCGGGGAAGACGAGATTCCAGATTTCGAGGAACAGATCGCCCTCCTCGACGATGTCGCGCCGCATGCGCGCCTGATCGGCGGGATCGGTCGATCGGGAGAGGCGCTGGTATTCGCGGAGCCGATCCTCGGGGCCGGTGAAGAACTTGATTTCGGAGCAGGCGCCGCAGGCGCCGGTGCCGCCGGCCGGTCCCCAGAAGTTTTCTTCCTCATCGAGCAAGGTTACGCCGTTGACGACGCCGGTTTCGCGTTGCCAGATGTCGAGGGCGACCTGATCGATTTCCCAGGCGCCGCCTTCGCGCTGCACGCCGAAGACGGTGGCGAAGATGCGCTCGGGGGGGAGGCCGAGCCAGTTGGGGTCGGTGCAGAATTCCCAGCCCCAGGTGATCGCCTCGCGCTTGAAGTAGTCGCCGAAGGAGAAGTTGCCGAGCATCTCGAAGAAGGTGTGGTGGCGCAGGGTGCGGCCGACGTTTTCCAGGTCGGCGACGCGCAGGCACTTCTGGACGGTGACGGCGCGGGTGTAGGGGAGGGGGACGCTGCCGGAGTAGAGCGCCTTGAACTGGACCATGCCGGCGACGTTGAACATGAGGGTGGGGTCGTCGGGGGGGACCATCGGGGCGCTGGAGACATGGGTGTGTCCGCGCTGGACGAAGAAATCGATGTAAAGCTGGCGGATCGCGGCGGCGGTCAACATAACAGGCAGTTCCCCCAATCTGGCCCGCGCGGCGGTAGCCGGCAGGCTGCACGAAAACGACATTCTCGATTGCGGACCGGCTTGTGTCAACGGCGGGGTCCGGATTGAGCCAAACGGCGGGGGGCGTGGTTCGAGACAGGATTGGGTTGCACTTCGCCGGAGCGGCTGGTACACAGGGTGGGGCCGGTTGACCACCTCCCCCCGCGAAAACGCGAACGATCGTCCGGCGGCCGAGTATGACCACGCCCAACGTCCTGATCGTGGATGACAACAGGAGCTACCGGGAAGCGTTCCGGCGCAACCTGATCCTGCAGGGTTATGACGTCGTCGAGGCCGAGGACAGCGAGGATGCGCTGGAGCGGCTGAGCGGGGGGCCGATCGACGTCGTCGTGACCGATCTGGCGATGCGACATCCGACCGAGGGACTGGACCTGATCCGGCAGGCGCGGCTGCTCAATCCCCACCTGCCAATCATCATGATCTCGGCGGTCGGCACGTTCGAGGAGGGGGCCGAGGCGTCGCGTCTGGGCGCGCGCTACGTGATCAGCAAGTCCAAGATTGACGAGGAGATGGAGAACCTGTTCCGTGCGATCGACCAGGCGAACACGGAGCATCAGCGGAGCCGGGAACTAAGCCGCCGGATCGCGGAACAACGCAAGATCGGCGAGACGGACCCGGCGGCGGCGCTGAACGAGCTGCGGGCGATCATGCTCGATTCGAAGGCGCCCGAATCGGTCAAGGGGGAGGCGTTTGACGCGATCACGGAGCTCAGCCCGAGCGATGCGCTGCAGTCATCGCGCCAGGATGCCGACCGGGTGCGGGCGGCGGGCCCGGGGCGCGATGTGTTTGAGCGCGTCGACCGGAACCTGAACGACGCGATCCCGGGGTTTCCGAATCTTGAGCCGCAGACGCAGGAAGCGCTCAAGACCGCCGAATTTCTTTACATTCACGGCGAGGAGATCGAGCAGGCGGTCGATTTCTCGCGTTCGGTCGGGTTCTCGTATTGCTTCGCGGTGGAGAACGAGGCAAAGAACCGGCTGCGCAAGCGGCTGGTGAAGTTTTTCGGCGACCCGGCGACGCCGAAGATGATTCATTCGCTGCTCGAGGACAATCGCCGTTCGCTGTCGCTGTTCTTCCATCAGCATCTGCTGCGCGTCCAGCGCGGCGTCTCGATCGAAGTGACGATTGACAACGTGTTCCAGACGTTTCAGCGCATCCTCGAGCACGGCAACAAGTACAAGCCCGACGGGCTCAAGGCGCTGGGGATCATCCTGCTGTGTTTCGGCCGATCCTATCAGTTCCGCAAGTTCCAGCAGTCGGTGACAATCGACAATCCGCTGGGGATCAAGGGGCTGGAGACCGAGGAAGAGGTGGTGCAGTACGCGAGCCTGCTGACGAACCTGCAGCACTACCGCAATCCGTATATCCATCCCGAGATCAGTGAGATGGAGAAGCTGTCCAAGATCCGGGAGACGACCTTCGACTGCATGAACATGACGTTGAAACTGGTATGAGCGCCGGCCGCGACCGCCTGAGCCCCCGATGAAGCTGCCCGTCCGTTCCGAATCGATTGAACCGAGAACCGGACCGAAAGGTCAGCCTGCTCCCGCGCCCGACATGCTGCGGGTTATACCGCTGGGGGGCGTGGGGGAATTCGGCAAGAACATGATGGTCGTGGAATTCGGCGACGACATGGTGTGCGTCGATTGCGGGCAGAAATTTCCCGAGGAGGAGATGCTCGGAGTCGATCTGGTGATCCCGGATTTCGGGTATGTGCTGGAGGCGGGCGACCGGCTGCGCGGGCTGGTGCTG
>MVZB01000159.1 GCA_002068205.1 candidate division BRC1 bacterium ADurb.BinA292 | reverse complement strand
CTTTTTCTGCGCGCCGTTTGGCAACAACGAGAAGCCGCGCGACGGCAAGCACTATCCGCCGCATGGGGAATCGGCCAATGCCCGGTGGCAACTGGAGGAGGTCCGCCACGGCGCCGCGGGGGCGCGCCTGCGGATGTCGCAGGCGCAGACGATCACGGGCGGCCGGATCGAGAAAACGCTGCTGCTGGTCGAGGGGCACCAGGCGGTCTACTCGCGCCACGTGCTGACCGGCATGGAAGGGCCGATGCCGATCGGCCACCATCCCAACCACTACATCCCGGACGACGCGGGGCAGGCGTATCTTTCGTTCGCGCCGTACACGCATGCACATACCTACGTGGAGCCGGTCGAACGGCCGGAGCATCGAGGCTATTCGATCCTGCAGCCGGACACGGCGATCGAGGATCTGCGCCGCTGCCCGCTGCGCGACGGGACGACGACCGATCTGACGCGCTACCCCGCGCGGCGCGGCTACGAGGACATCGTGATTCTGGCCGGATGCAAGGGGGAACCGTTCGGCTGGAGCGCGCTGGCGCTCCCGTCGCGCGGCTATGTGTGGTTCAGTCTGAAGGATCCACGCGTGCTCGTTTCCACGTTGCTGTGGTTCTCCAATGGCGGCCGGCACGTTGCGCCGTGGAGCGGCCGCAACCACAACTGCATCGGCATCGAGGAGATCACCGGGTTCTTCCATGCGGGGATCCACGCGTGCGCGGAAAAAAATTTTTTGAGCGAGATGGGGATCGCGACGCACGTGATGTTGAAGCGCGACGAAGCGCTGGCGGTGAACTTCATTCAGGGCGTGGCGCGAATCAACCCCGATTTTAAAGGGGTTTCGGCGATTGAAGCGAAGGATGAAGAGACGATCCGCATCGTGGACGAGCAAGGCCAGGCGGTTGAAGCGAAGGTCGAATGGAAGTTTGCGCGCGATGGCGTGACAAAAGATTTTCGCGATTGAAGTTTTTCATCTTGACACGAAACACGACTCTTGAAAAAAACATGGTTGAAGCGTGCATCATGGTGGAGCACGCGCCGCGTTGTTTGCGAACCGCAGACCTACTTGGGACGATGACAGGACCTCTCGGCAGGCATCTTTCGCGCAAGCGAACCTGTTCCTGAAATCGAACCAACCGCAGACGACGCCCGGGGTGTGGTTCAACACTACCTCCTGACTGCAGGAAAGGAGACTTTCTTTATGGCAAAGAAAGCAGCGAAGAAAGCACCGGCCAAGAAGTCGGCGGCGAAGAAGAAGACCGCGACGAAGCGGCCGGTGAAGAAGGCGACGAAGACCGCGAAGAAGTCGGTCAAGAAGGCGGCCAAGAAGACGGCGAAGAAGGCCGTGAAGAAGACGGCGCGCAAGACCGCGGCGAAGAAGGCGACCAAGAAGGCGGCCAAGAAGGCTGCTCCGAAGAAGGCCGCCAAGAAGACGACGAAGAAGGCCGCCAAGAAGACCGCCAAGAAGTAGCCCGGCGGATTGAACCCCGGAGCCGACGGCCCGCCGAGACCGTCCGCTCCGCGGGTTCTGGATCGGCATCGGCCCGCAACGAGACCCACAGCGGTCGCCTCGCCACACCCCTTCAAGCAGTCGCATGGCTTTTCCCATGCCCTTCTTGCAGACCACACCCCACCCGGTGGGGTGACCGCTGGGCGAAACGAACGGGCCGACCGACCGATCGAGCGGCGGCGCAGAGCCGCTCCCGGTGGAGCAACCGATCATGAAAACCCGGATGACGCTTCGGCGTCAGGCCGGGTTTTTCTTTTGTAAGCCATTCAACGACCCGTGGCCGCGTCGTCTCTCGTCCTCGTGACCGTAGTCGTCCTCGTGGTTGAACGTCGTCGGTCCGATCCGACGGATCGGACGGATCGGACGGATTTCGATGGCGAATACGAGTTCTTCATGTAGCTGCGGTTCGCAGCGAAGCGACAAGAGGCAGGTTTTCGAGAGCCGAGGACGAGGGACGAGAGCCGAGAGCCGAGAGCCGAAACTTTGAGCGGGCCGTTGGGGGTGATCACGCGGACGAGAAACGAGGGTCGCAGATGTCGGGGCGGCGGCGACGGCGCGGCGAGGCAAGCCGGGTTGGGCTGGATCGTTCAGGCGGCGGCCCGCGCGACGGCGACCGGGCGGGCGAAGAGCGTGTGGCCGTTGGCATCGTGGACTTCGACTTCGGCGAACCGGCCGACCCACTCGCGCGGGCCGGGCAGGATAACCATCTTGTCGCCGCGGGTGCGCGCCAGCAGATCGCCCGGCGTGCGCGGAGCGACGTCCTCGATCAGCACGGCGAAGCGTCGGCCGATCGCCGCGCGGTTGAGCTCCAGGCTGATCTGCTCCTGGAGCGCGATCAGGGCGGCGAGGCGCGCCTTCTTCTCCGCCAGCGGGATGTGGTCCTTGAACTCCTCGGCGGCGGGCGTGCCGGGCCGCGTGGAATACATATACATATAGGCCGAGTCGAAGCGGACGCGGCGGACGAGGTCGAGCGTCTGATCGAATTCATCCGGCGTCTCGCCGGGGAAGCCGACGATGATGTCGGTCGTCAGCGTCGCGTCGGGGACGGCGGCGCGCACCTCGTCGATCAACTCCAGGTAACGCTCGCGCGTGTAGGAGCGGCGCATGCGGCGCAGGACGCGGTTGGCGCCGGCCTGGACCGGCAGATGAAAGTTCTCGCAGACGTTGGGGGTCTCGGCGACGGCGCGGATGTGCGCCGCGTTGCAGTCGCGCGGGTGCGAGGTGATGTAGCGAATCCAGGCGGCATCGGGATCGGCGCCGCCGGCGGCCTCGCCGACGCGGCGCAGCAGGTTGCCGAAACTGCGCGTTCCCTCGCCCGCCTGGCGGTAGCTGTTGACGTTCTGGCCGACGAGCGTGATCTCGCGATACTGATGCGCGCGGAGCCGGCGCGCCTCCTCGACGATGTCGCGCCACGGCCGGCTGACCTCGCGCCCGCGCGTGCGCGGCACGATGCAGTAGGAGCAGTTCTTGTTGCAGCCGAAGATGATGTTGACCAGCGCCTTGAGCGGGCGCTGGCGGACCGGCACCACGTCGGCCGGGTAGCCGTCGTCGAGGATTTCGGTGCAGGCCTGCGGGGTCCCCGTCGCGATCACGCGGTCGAGCAGCGGGCTCAGCCGCGCGATGGCGCGCGTGCCGAGGACCAGATCGACATGGGGGAGCCGTTCGTGGAGCGCCTCGGCTTCCTTCTGCGCCATGCAGCCGGTCACGCCGATGATGCGGTCGGGACGCTCGCGCTTGAGCCGGGCCAGTTGGTCGAGCCGGGCGAGGGCGCGCTGCTCGGCGTGATCGCGCACGACGCAGGTGTTGTAGAGGATGACGTCGGCCTCTTCCTCGCGGTCGGCGCGCGTCCAGCCCTTGGCCGTCATGATCCCTTCCATGACGTCCGAGTCATAGGCGTTCATCTGGCAGCCGAAGGTGGTGATGTGATAGGTCCGAGTCATCGCGGGCAACATTTTACGGTCGGCGGCGGGGCGGAACAAGGGAGAAACCGGGACGTCGGCGCCCCCGCCGCTTCCCAATCGGCACCGGGGCCCGTCAATCCTGCAATTCGCGAACAGGTGCGGGTGATGAACGCCAAACAATTCTGCGACTGGCAGACCGCCGGCGGAACGGACGATGTCATGCGGCTCGTGGACTGCCGCGAGCGGGCCGACCTCCTGTGGTGTGCGATCGGCGGCATTGCGGTCAACCGTTGGGCGAAGGAACCGGTCGTAACGCAAGACGTGGACTTTGTCGTCGCGACCGATGCGGTCGAGCGCGCGACCCGGGCGCTCGAGGACGCGGGGTTCCGCGCCGATCACCAGCCATGGTCGATCCATTTCAAAGGTCGCTCCCAGGTCGTCCTTCAACTCTCGACGGAGGCTTTTTGTGGCGAATTCGCGTCGCGCGCGGTGCCGGCCAACGTGCATGGCATCCTGATGCGGGTCGCCTCGCTGCACGACACGTTGCGGCAAGCTGCGCGCATGGGGCGACACGACCCGGCGGCGATTCCCTTTGCATCAGCGGCCGCAACCGGCGATCCTGTGGGCCAATCTCCGCTGACGGTCCTCCGGCCCCGATGACGTCTCCGCTCCATCCCCGCGCTACACTCCGCCCCGACCGCGACAAGCCGGTCCGCCAGCGCCATCCGTGGGTGTTCTCGGGCGCGCTGGCGCGGATCGACGACGCGGCCGAGGATGGCGGCCTGGTCGATCTGTTAAGCGCCGGCGGCGAGTTTCTCGCGCGCGGTTACCTCAATCGCCGCTCGCAGATCATGATCCGGCTGCTGACGTGGGACGCGGCCGAGGCCATCGACGATGCGTTCTGGCGCGGCCGGATCGGGCGCGCATGCGCCGGCCGCGTGATCCCGCCCGATGGGGCCGGTCGTCTCGTCTACTCCGAATCCGACGGGCTGCCTGGTCTGATCCTCGACCGTTACGGCGACTGGCTGGTTGTGCAGGCGCTGACGCTCGGCATCGAGACGCGCAAGCAGCAGCTTGCCCGGGTCGCCCGGGAACTGACCGGCGCGCGCGGCGTGTTCGAGCGGAGCGACGTCGATGTTCGGGAGAAGGAGGGTCTGGCGCCCGCCACGGGACTCTTGGCGGGGGAGGAGCCGCCCGCTGAGTTGACGTTTGTTGAATCGGCGTTCGACGACCGTCCGCTGCGCCAGATCGTCGACTTGCGGCGCGGGCACAAGACCGGCGCGTATCTGGACCAGGCGATCAACCGCCGACGCGTCGGCCGCTGGTGCGCCGCGCTCGGCCCGGGGGCGCAATGTCTCAATGCCTTCGCCTACACCGGCGCGTTCGCGCTGCATCTGCTCGCGGCGGGCGCCGCCGGTGTGCTGAACATCGACAGCTCGGCCGAAGCGCTCGCGACGGCGCGGCGCAATCTTGAACTGAACGGCTTCGCGCCGAACGACGACGATTTCCACTGCGCCAACGTTTTTGAGGCGCTGCGCGGCCTGCGCGATCGCGCGCGGCGATTCGATCTGATCGTGCTCGACCCGCCCCGGCTGGCGCAGTCGGCCGCGCACGTCGACCGCGCCGCGCGGGCCTACAAGGACCTGAGCATGCTCGCGTTGAAGCTGCTGCGCCCGGGCGGGTTGCTGGCGACGTTTTCGTGCTCCGGCCAGATCTCAGCCGAATTGTTTCAGAAGATCGTCTTCAGCGCGGCGCTCGATGCCGGCCGCGACGCGCAGATAGTCGAGCGGTTCACGCAGGCGCCCGATCACCCCGTCCTGCTCAGCTTCCCCGAGGCGTCGTATTTAAAAGGGCTGCTGCTGCGGGCCGGGTGATGTTCCCACCCTGCCGTCAGGGCGACAGGATCGCGGTGCGGACGATATCGCCGCGCGAGACGGTGCCATTGGTCGGGTCGTAAAGCATCGACGGTCCCAGCGCCAGGCCGAAGACCAGAAACGCGTTGCGCACGTCGTTGGCTTCGCTCAGGCCGTCGGGGCCGCGACTGCGCAGCATCCAGCGGTGCGTATCGCGCGCCGGATCGAGCGCGTGCGTCGCCGGAAAATTATCGATGTTCGTCCAGGAGACCCATTCCAGCGAGCCCCCCTGGCCGGTCACGTCCTCCCGGTGGAAGACGTCGCGCGCCGGGATCGACGCGATGTAGGCCACCGGGGTCGTCAGCGGAACGTAGCGCTCGGGGTAGCCGATCTCGCCGCCGTCGTCGGCGCGATGCGGCGGATAGGCGTTGTTGTCGACGGCGTAGGCCTCGACCGCCGTCGCCAGCGTGCGGAGGTCGGCCTTCATCCGGCTGACCTTGGAGCGGGTCTGCGCCTCCAGGAAGTTGGGCACGGCGATCGCCGCCAGAATCGCGATGATCGCGACGACGATCAGCAGTTCGATCAGGGTGAAGGCGCGCATGGGGCTGCTTTCGGCTGGCTGTGGGGAAATCCCGGGGTCCTCACTTTAACAGCCGCCGAATGAAAGATCACGTCCGGTGAGGGGCTCACAGTCCGGCGGCGCGCTTCATCCAGGGGATCGCCTCAGTCCCGTCCCAGCGGTGCGGGCCGTCGAAGACCGCGTGCGTCAACGCCCGCGATGCCCCGAGCATGCGGTAGGCCTGACGCGCGATGCGGACCTGCGACCGGACGTTCTTCAACCCGCCGGCCCCGTTGAGCGGATCGCGTGCGCCGGTCTCGATGCACAGTGGCCGGGGCGCGATCAGCGCGCCGAGGTCGCCCATATCGATCGCTTCGAACAGCCCCGGCACGTAGTTGCACGAGCAGTGGACATAAACGTCGAACAGCGCCTCGCGGTAGCCGTAGAAATAGCCGCTCACGACGCTGTAGCCGATCCGGTCGTCCAGCGCGGCGGCCCACAGCGTCTGCAGGCCCCCGCCCGAGAGCCCCATGCAGCCCAGCGGAGCGGCGCGGCAGTCCCCCCGGGTCAGGATGTAATCCACCAGTCGATGGACGTCCCAGGCCCACATCCCGGTTACGGTCCGGCCCAGCGGCAGCGCCATCTGGTTGATCGCGAGGCAGGAGGAGACCAGCAGGCCGCCCTCGACGCGGGCCTCCTGGCGCTCGCCGAAGCCGCGCGCGTCGGGGCAGAAGACGATGAACCCCTCGCGCACCAACTGCACCAGGTTTTTTAACAACATTGACCATCATATACGTGGCGACTTCAACCGTATTGGCATCAATCACGTTATGACCGATGGGCATCATCACATAATCATTGAAATTGTATCTCTGCAGCCGGCTCAAGGTAACGGCGCGCAGGTCATTCTTTTTGTTCGCCTGGCCGCTGACATTGGTAAAGCTGTCGGATATTTCTGCCATGAACTGGTTAACTCTGGTAGTCGGATCACCGCCATTGTCTTTCATCAGGTTCTCTACAGCAACAAAAGAAGCCGCAATCGTTGGATAATCGGTAAGCGGATCTTCTGTCGGACCGGCCGGATTACTGCCACCGCCACCACCACCGCAACCAACCAGCAAAGCCAGCGAAAAAACAAATACAATCAGCAGATTCTTATTCATGTTTTGTCTCCATAGTTAAACGAAATGCCTTAAGCTGAGGCGATATTATAACACATTAACTGCTAAATAACAGATAGCTGCACAACAGATGAAAAGCAGTTTTCGCTCTTGCGACCGCAGACAAAGGCTTCAGATTTGCAAAACGAGCCCCAGGCAAGACAAAAACGGCAGCAGCCATGTTGGCTAAAGAGTTTGGTTTAAAAGAAGCAGAAGAGTTGTTCTGATAAAACAATCTTATAGAACTTTACGCCCGAAAAATTCTCACAAATTTTTCGGGCATTTCGCTTCTAAATCGCTTCTATACTTGTTTTATTGATTTTATCATTGCAATATTCTCGTTTTTGCGCGAAAATGCATAAACAAATCAACATAGCAGGGTCACACAATGCCAACACTAGACTGGATCGGGAAAAAAGCCGTAGTTAATCATCATCGCCAAGTGCCCTTCCACCTCCTTAAAAAACGCGAAGATCTTTCCTGCGGCGACCCCAATAGCGGCAATCTTCTGGTGCAGGCAGACAATCTTTTGGCTCTCAAAGCGCTTTTGCCCTATTATGCCGGTCAGGTTAAGTGCATATACATCGATCCGCCTTACAATACCGGCAATGAAGGCTGG
>MVZB01000158.1 GCA_002068205.1 candidate division BRC1 bacterium ADurb.BinA292 | reverse complement strand
TTCCCGCCGGCGGGTACAAGGTCTACCGGCTCGTTGCCGAGTCGCGCCAGGACCGCTCGCTGGATTTCCTCTACGAACGGATCGACCAAGGGTCGCAACTGTGCGACGGCGGCATGGGGATGGAAAACGAATTTCTTAAGGTCACCTTCCAATCCGACGGGACGTTTGATCTGCTGGACAAGACTACGAACCGTGCATTCCGGGGCCTGAACGCTTATGAGGATGGCGGAGAACTGGGCGACTACTGGCACCGGACGGTTCCGAATCACGATGAAGTGATTTCCAGCCGGGGCTTCCCGCACCGGATTCGCTTGGTGCGCGATGGGCCGCTGGTGACGACGTTCGCGATCGAGACGACGATGCGGGTGCCGGCGCGGGCGGACTGGTCGAGACGGGCGCGCGGCGCGGACTGCATCGACCTCCGGATCGAAACGGAAGTGAGCCTGGCGGCGGGGCAGCGGCGCGTGGATGTCACGGTGCGATTCAACAATCAGGCCGAGGACCATCGGCTCCGGGCGCTGATCCCGACCTGGATCCAGGCCGAACACTCCGACGCGGAAGGGCACTTCCTGGTCCTGCGGCGACCGATCACGCTGGCGCGCGACGTGAACGGCGTCGGCCCGGGGGGAATGAAAACCCTGCCGCAACATACGTTTGTCGATCTGAGCGATGGCGAGGGGGGCCTGGCGATTCTCAATCGCGGGCTGACCGAATTCGAGGTCAGCGAGGACGCCTCGCGCACGATCGCGCTGACGCTGCTCCGCACCGCGCCGATGAAAATCTGCACCGAGTTCCGCACCCCCACGGTCGACCCGAACCAGAAGGGGGGGCAGTGCCTGGGCGAGCACGTTTGCGAGTACTCGCTCTATCCGCATACGGGGGACTGGAGCCAGGGGGGTGTGAACCGCGAAGCCCAGTTCTATACGGTCCCGCTGCGCTCGCTGCAAACCGCCCCGCATGCCCGGGGGCGCCACGCGCCGACGCGGAGCTTCTACGAACTGAAGTCGGACCGGGTCGTCGCGGCGGCGATGAAGACGCCCGACGACGCGCAATCAGGCTGGGATCTGGTGCTGCGGATCTACAATCCGTCGCCGGCTGCGGATCGCGCGGAATGGACGTTCAATCAGCCGCTGGCGCGGGCCGCGCTGCTCCAGCTCAATGAGGAAGAGATCGCACCGCTGGAGGTCACGGATCAGCGCAAAGTCGGCCTGGAGGTCGGACCGGGAAAAATCGTGACGGTGGGGATTGCGTTCCGGGAGTCCGAGCCTTGACGTGATCGAGTTCCGACAGGGAGATCGCTAGCGATTGCGATACCGCTACCGATAGCGATGGAAGACCTTTCCCAAGCCCCTTTTTTCAGGGCGTGGACTTGGTGAACGAGGTCCACTCCAGCTTGTCGAACGCCAGTTTCCAGTAATTGTGTTCGTGCATCGCCTGATAGAAGGCCTCGGCGTTGCGCTGCTCGAGCGAGGTGACGATGCTCTCGTGGAGGGCGCGCACGTGATCCGAGAGCGACGTGGTGTATTGGCTCAGGGTCTGGAAAAAGGGATTGAGCAACTGCGACATCCAGATGGCGATCTCATTGCCGGTGATCGCGATGAGCTTCAGGTGAAATTGTCGGTCATAATCATTCCAGACCTTGGGCTGATGGCCATGCTCGACCATTTTCTCGAAAATGGCGCGCAACTCCTTGATGTCCTCGGGCGTCGCGCGGCGGAAGATCTCGGAGCACAGGCCCAGCTCGAGCGCGCAGCGATACCCGAATGCGTGCCCCATGAAGTTGGGCGGGATGTTGGGCCGACTCAGCAGCCGGATCAGGTCGAGCAGGCGCGGTGAGCGGACGAGCCACATACCGCGTTTGCGCCGGGTATCGACGATGCCCAGGGCGCGCAGGCGCGTAATGGCCTCGCGCACGCTGGAGCGGCTCATCTGGGTCTCGCGCATGATTTCGTCTTCGGAAGGCAACGGGTCGCCCAGCTGGACCTCGTTGCGGTCGATGTAGTCCTCCAACCACTGAAAAATCTGTTCGTAAGCGGCCGCCTCCTGGTTCGGGGAGGCGTCCGGTTTCGCCGCGGGTTCCCTGGCGCTTGCCTGTGCCGATCGCATCATGCAAGAAGTTCTCTTTCAGTCAGCAACTCCATCGATCACCCCGTCCACCAAGAGCTTATCCGAGTTAAAGTACACTAACGGCGATTGGGCTTCAATACCTGTTATATGGCGTGTTAACCCGCGTTGATGATTTAAGTCGGGACGGAACCGGCGCCCCGGAAGGCGCCCGGAAGGGGCGCCAGAGACCGGCGGGAGGGTGTCCGCGCGGATTGGCCCGCCCTTCATGGATGATTCCGCCGAAATCGCCTCGGCGCGCCGCATCATCCCCGTCCGGAACCCGCTGCGGCGGCCTCGGCCAGCGGGGCAAGGGCGGATGCCTGGCGGTCCAAAAGGGCCTGATATTCATCCGTCTTATCCACCGCGCGCCCAAGCAGGGCAAAACCGCGGAGCCGGCCGGCGCCGTCGCGCAGGAGCGCCTCCAGATCCTCATCCGAGCCGTCGATCTCCCAGGCGCCCTCGGCGCCACCGGGCGGAAGGGCGATCACCACCGGGCAGCGGGACGTTTTGACGACGATCGGCATGACGCGGGAGAAATCGACCGGCGACGGCGCTCCCAGCAGCGTGCGGGCCAGGGACGGCGCGGCGTGTTGAATCGGGAGGACAAACGGCCGCACGGCGCCATCGAATTCCATGCAGTCGCCAATGGCATAGACGTCCTCGGCGGAGGTCCGGAGGAGCGAATCGACCTGGATGCCCTGATTGACCGCGAGGCCGGCCGCGCGGGCCAGCTCCGTATTGGGCCGCAGGCCGATGGCCGACAGCACCAGATCGGCTTCCAGGGTATTGTTCCCGTGCGTCGTGCAGCGGAAAGGTCTGTCGCCGCCCGGCTCGATGGAAACGAGGCCTTCGCCGAAATGCCACTGGACGCCAATCGATTCCAATGCGGTCTTGAGCGCCTGGCCCAGTTGCGGCGGAAGGAATCGGGCCAGGGGGGCATCGGCCAGATCCAACACGCACGGGGCATAGCCCCCCAGGGCGAGGTCGTTGGCGAACTCGCAGCCGACGAGGCCCGCCCCGAGAATGACAACCCTTGCCTGGGGCGCCAGCCGCTCGCGGAAGCGGCGATAGTCGTCGAGCTGATTGATGCACAGGACCTCGCCGGCGAGGGGGCCGGCCAAGCGCGGCCGGATCGGTTCGGCGCCGAGCGCAAGGACCAGCTTTGAATAGGGGATTTCCCGCCCGGGGATGCGCAGCCGGCGGGCGGCGACATCGATGGCCGACACGGTCGTCCGCGTCAGCACATCGGCCCTCAGCCGCCGGCTCATCGCTTCGGACGAGGACTGCACCAGATCATCGGGATTCTTGCGCTGTGCAATCGCCTCGGAGAGCGACGGCTTGTAATAGGATTCGCCGCCGTCGCGGGTGACGATCTGAATCGGCGCGTCGCTGTTCAGCGCGCGCAGCTCGCGCGCCACCGCGTAGCCGGCCAGGCCGCTGCCGACGATGACGATCGGATCGGCGAGCGAATCAATCTCGATCCGCGGCTTGGCGGCCGCCGCCTCGCGGCGGATCTCGACCATCTTGAACTGAGACTTCCGCACGCCGCAGACGGGGCAGACCCAGTCTTCGGGTATGTCCTCCCAGCGCGTGCCGGGAGGAAACCCTTCCTCGGGGAGCCCTTCGTGCTCGTCATAGATGAAGCCGCAGAGTTGACACTCCCAGACGCGGGCGACCTCGGCCAGGCCGGCGTCCGACGCCCCGCCTTGCGTCGCCTGAACCGGCGCCGTCTCCGGCTCGCCGGGCAGGCGCGCGCGAAACTGGTAGCTCGGATCGTATTTCTGCTTGATGAGGATGTCGGCGATCTGGACCCAGGTCTCGATCAGCCCGTTGGGGCAGTGCGGCAGCTCGTGCTTGATCGCCTCGTGCAGGCGGGGGAGATGATAGCACGGGACGGCGGGGTACATATGGTGCTCGATATGATAATTCATCCGCCAGTAGAGGAAGCGCAGGAAGGGATTCAGGTAATACGTCCGGCAGGAGAGACGGAAGTCGTTGACCTCGTCGACCAGCCCGATGTGCTGGGGCAGCCCCATCAGCATGATGAGTCCGCCGCCGTAGGCCCGGCCCAGCGCAACAACGACGGGCAGAATCCAGAGACCGCTGAGCGCGCCGACGACCAATACGGCGGCATGGCCCAGCAACGCCAGGCGCGACCAGTTGAAGACCCGCCGGCGCGTGACGGCGTCCGCCCCCGCGATCAGTTGCGTATACCACGTCCCCCGCGGCCGCCCCAGCGCCAGCCCGACGTTGTCGACAATCCGCTTGCCGAGGACGCGGAGATCCAGGAAATTCACCAGGATCAACTTGAGCAGCGTGGCCTTCTGCGGCAGCACGACTTCCAGGTCGTCGGGCTGGTGCAAGGTGAACTTGTGGTGCTGATTGTGGCTCAGCATGTAGAGCCGCGGATTGTCCCAGGTGAGGAAGCAGACGACATTGAGGAAGAGCCGGTTGAGCCAGCCGGTGCGGAAGACGCGCTCGTGACTGAGTTCATGGGACGCGGCGCCGAAGGTGGAGACCACGGTGCCGTGGAGCAGCAGGGCGGGGATCAGCCACCACGGCGACAGGTTGAGGTAAACAAGGACGGCCATGAGGCCGGTGGCGAAGGCGAGCGCGACGTGCCCGCCGGCCTGGAGGAAGCCCTGAAGGTCGTTGGGCGCGCTCAGCTCGCGCAGCAGGTCGGGGGCGACCTTAACTCGATACCAGTCGATGCGCTGATTCGATTCCATGGCGGTTATCCTCGGAAGACGGTCGGTCGGCATCGGCCGGCGCGGCAAGTCGGGCCGCCAGTTCGATCGCGGAGATCAGGCTCGAGGGATCCGCCTTGCCCTGCCCCGCAATGTCGTAGGCCGTGCCGTGATCGACGGAGGTGCGGATGATCGGAAGGCCCATGGTGATATTCACGCCGTCATGGAGCGAAATCATCTTGAACGGGATGGAGCCCTGGTCGTGGTACAGCGTGACGTAACCATCGAAGCGCTGCAGTGCGCGCGGCATGAACGCGGCGTCGGGGGGGATCGGCCCTTCGACGTTCCAGCCTTCGGCGCGGGCGTGCTCGACGGCGGGGCGCACGATCCGCTCATCCTCGTCGCCGAACATGCCGCCTTCGCCGGCGTGCGGGTTGAGCCCCAGCACGGCGAGCCGCGGCTCGGCGCCGCGAATCCGCCGGAGCGTCTCCGCCGTCAGATGAATCAGCCGCTCGATCTCCTCCGTCCTGAGGGCGTCGGGCACGCTGCGCAGCGACTGATGACAGGTGACGAAGCTGACAGCCAGGCGCGGGCTGTAGAGCATCATGGCGAAATCGCGCGAGCCGGTGAGGCGGCCGAAGATTTCGGTGTGACCCGGATCGTCGATCCCCGCCATTTTGAGGGTCTGTTTGGTGATCGGCGCAGTGGTGACGGCGTCCAGCTTGCGCGCGAGCGCCAGGCGAATGGCGTTCTCGATGTAGGCATAGGACGCGCGGCCGCCGTCACGGGTCGGCGTCCCCGGGGCGACGGGCGCCGTCAGGCAGGCGCAGTCGACGACGAGTGGACCGTCGGGCAGGTCGACACGCGCCGTGCGCTCGAATTCCGCCAGCGTCAGCGTCGTCGCGGACAGCGGGCGACCGAGCCGCCGAGCCGCATCCTCCAGCACAACCCGGTCGCCAAGAATCAGCGGTCGGCAAAATCCGAGAACGGACGGTTCGTGGGTCAGCTTCACGCACAGTTCCGGCCCGATGCCCGCTGGATCGCCCTGCGTGATCGCCACAAGCGGCTTGACTGGGTTGGTCACGGCTTCCCTGAATCCCTTCTCGTGTGTGGCTGGACTGTGCGTCGCGCCGACGGTTAATCGACGGCGGGCGTCGTCGTCAGTTGCGACCACTCGCGCAGCTTCATGATCAACTCGTCGTTCTCGTGCCAACGGAACCCGCGCCACAGGCCATCGACCGAAACGATGGCGGGACGCGCGACGTCGAAGAAGCGATCGATCACCGCGATGTCGCCGGCGGAAAAGCCGTTGGCCACGTGCCAGCGGCAAGCCGTCTGGATACGCAGACCCAGGCGCTGGAGCATGTATTTCGCCGAGGCGGGGTACTTCGTCTGATTCATGATGTTCCCGATGCTCAGCATCAGTTCGCGCGCCTGATGGTGCCACGGCGTGGTGCGTTGCGGCTCGAGCAGATAGTCGCGGCTCAGGCGGGGGGCGACATTGACCAGCGTTCCGGCGAAGCCGGCGCCGGTCTGCTCGCCCCCCTCCAGCAGGCAAGCCAGGTTCGCCTGGAAGACCTGCATCGGCGTATCGCGCGCGAGCTCGACCTTCTGGCTGAAGACCGGCACCTGGCGGCTCGTCTCCTTCAGGAAGACGAAACGCCCGGAGGCGGCCAGTTCGGCGACTTCCCCCGGCTGGAGCGTGCGATGGACGGGGATCGGCGCCTCGTAGATGCCGAGCGGCATCTCGCCGCCGTCCATCAGGAGCCGGATCTCGTCGTGGATGGGCCGCTCGGCCGGCAACATCGAGGTCGAGATCACGACGGCGTCCAGATCGGCCGTGGCGGCCAACCGGCGCATCGACTCGCGTTGCTGCTCGAGCGTGTCGCCGATGTTGCCGGTCGCCACGACGCCGATGCGACCGGCGGCGCGCTCGGTGATCCGCCGCGCGATCTGAAGCATCTCCTCCGGTTGGAGGTCGAAGATTTCGCTCGAGGTGCAGTTCGCGAAGACGCCGGCGACGCCTTCCGCGATGTAGTAGTCGATCATTTCATCGAGCGCCGCCCAGTCAATCGACAGGTCATCCCCGAACGGGGTCAGGAGAACGGGCCAGACTCCCTCGCGCACGCCAGTTCGAGTTTTCATCGCAACACCCCCTCGGCGGTCTGGCCGGCACGGTAAAGAATGGGACAGACGCTTTCATCCGACAATTTGCCGACGTAATCGTAGACCCTGGCCCGACCGTGGATCGGAGTGGCGCGGTTCGTGCGCAGATGGATGGCGAAACTCATCCGCGGGCCGTTGGACCGGTTGGGGTAGCTGCCGTGGACGGTGTACTTGTGATGGACGCTGAACGCCCCGGCGGGCATTGGCGCGGTCACCTCTTCCCACGTCGCGCCGTCGGGAAGCGGGATTGACTGGCGGCTCTGGCTGTCGGGCTTCTCGAAGAAGCTGCCGCCGGGCCGCAAACCCCACCGATGCGAGCCGCGGACAAAACACAGCGGCCCGCTCTCCTCGGCGACGTCGCTGATCGCCAGCCAGGCGGTCAACACCTCGCTGTCGGGCGTCCAGTGATCCTGCCAGTAGGCCATGTCCTGGTGCCAGCCGACGGAGGCGGCCTCGCTGCCCGCCGGCTTGTAGAGGAGCTGGACGGCCCACGCCTGAACCAGCTCCGCGCCGGTCAGCGCGGCGATGTACTCGCCGATCTCGGGCTTGGAAATAATGCGATGGATCGTCCGGTTGGCGACCTGGGGCTGATCGATCTTGCACAGGCTGAGGCGCGGATCGTCGTCCGGTTTGCGAAA
>MVZB01000157.1 GCA_002068205.1 candidate division BRC1 bacterium ADurb.BinA292 | reverse complement strand
AACTCCCTCACGCCGCCGACGATCCGGGATCGACCAGAATGAAAACCCCCCGCCTGCGAAAACTCATCCTCCGGCTCGCGACGGGTTTCGCCTTTGCCCTCGTCGCGCTCGCCATTTTTCAATGGGGCGTCGGCATCCTTGCCGTTTGTTTCTACTCCGTCTTCACCCTGGCCGGCATTTCGTGGATCATGACGACGATCTGGATCCGGCCGCTGCGCGTCGAGCGCGAATTGTCGGCCGATGTCGTCCGCATCGGCGAACCGGTGGCCGTGACGGCGAAAATCCAGAACCGCTCGCCCTGGCCGATCCTCTGGCTCTACGCCGAGGAAACGCTCCCCCGCGCAATTCCGCGCGAAGGAACCTGGCGCCGGCTGATGTTCATCCCGCCGGGGCGGAGCTTCCACCTCAGCTACAAGTTGACGCCCAACCGGCGCGGCTGCCACCCGATCGGCCCGCTCGTGCTGGAGAGCGGCGACGTTTTCGGCCTGTTCAAACGCGCCCGCATCGACCGCCGCCGCGACTGGATCACCTGCCTCCCCAACTACTACGCGATCGATGATTTTCAGGTGGGCCGCCGCCGCCAACTCGGCGACCTGCGCGCAATCCGCAGCATCCTGGACGACCCTTCGCGCGTGCAGGGCATCCGCGAATACCGCCGCGGCGATCCGATGAAGATCATCCACTGGAAATCGACGGCGCGCACCGGCCGGCTCTGCAGCAAGGTCTTCGAGCCGGTGACCGACGCCGGCGCGACCGTCATCCTCGATTTCCACCAGGATTCCTGGCTTGCCATCGAAGGCGCGTTCGACCGCCGCCCGCCCGCCCGGCCGATGCGCTGGGGCATCATCCCCGCCGCCCGTCGGCTCGACAAGGGCCCCGGCCGCCCCGCCACCAAGGCCGAACAGCCCCCCGAGGAGACGGCCGTCGAAGTCGTCTGCACCACCTGCCGCTACATCGCCGACGCCGGCTGGCGGCTGGGTTTCTTCTGCAACGGCCGCGATCCGCTCGGGCTGCCGGGCGTCAGCATCGCCCAGGCGCGGGCGACCGATTCGCTGCGCGCGGCGCAACAGGCCGCCCGCCGGCGGCGCGACGACGACCGCCTCGAGCCGATCCGCATCCCGCCCCAGCGCGGGCCGGAGCAGTTTGCCCTGATCCATGAGCAGCTCGGCCGCATCGAGCTCTCCGACGGCCTGCGCATCGAAGACCTGCTCCTGCTCGAACTGCCCCACATCGACCGCACCCAGGCGCTCGTCGTGGTCACCGGTCATGTCACCGACGACTTCATCCGCGGCATGCTGCGCGTGCGCGCCTCGGGCTACCGGCTGCTGGTGTTCGTCGTGCGCGACAACCGCGGCCACGATCATGCCTTTGAACACCTCGCCCCCGCGGGCATCGAACTGTATCGCATGGACGAAGACTGGAGACTGCGTGAGATCGCCATCGGTCGACAATTCGCCTGAGCGCGGGCTCTCCAACCTGCTGACGGCCATCCTGATCCCGGTCTGCGTCTGGGGGATGCTCGCCACGCTGCTGCTGCACCTGCTCGACGTGCGCGCGGTGTTCATCCACGATGACGCCTGGCGCATGCGGCAGGCGGTGCTCGCCTTCGCCGCCGGCGTGATCCTGATTCAGATGCTCTCGCGCGAGCAGGGCCCGCGCACGGCCCGGGCCTATGGCTGGTTGCTCGGCCTGTCGATGACCGCCTTCGCCGTCTATCAGGCCTTCGCTTATCGGATTGCGATCCCCTGGCCGCTCGTGGCGCTGGTCAACCTGACGCTGTTCGGCCTGCTGTGGTGGGTCGGCCACCGCGTGATGACGGCCTGCACGGTGCACGACCAGGCGGCGGCGCACGCGGCGGAGACGGGCGTCTTCTGCCGTGCCGGATCGGCCGAACCCGAGGCCGAAGTCCCTCCGGACGCTGCTCCCGATGCCCTGCCGCCCGGCGAGGATCTGGGCGTCTCGGAGCTGTATGCCGGCGTCCATCGCGAGCGCGAACGCAAACGCCTCGAGCGCAACGCGGCGGAAGACGAGGCGGCGCTGCGCGAGCGCATGAACGTGCCGCACCCCGGCCGCGTCATCTTCCGGTTTTCGCTCTTCGCCATCCCCGCGTTCGGCGCTGGATTCCTGCTGCTTGGCGGTCAGCACGAAATCTTCCCCCGGCTGCGCGTCGGCATCCTCCTCTTCCTCTACCTCTACTGCTCGCTGCTGCTGCTTTGCCTGGCGGGGCTGAGTCAGATGCGCGCCTACTTCAACGCCCGCGGCGTGCGGATGCCCGATCCGCTGGCGCTGACCTGGATCGGTCTGGGTCTGAGCCTCGTCACGCTCGCACTCGCACTGGCCTTCTTCCTGCCGCAGCCGGTCACCGCGCCGCAGCGCTTCGTCCGCGACCAGATGGTGGGGGTCTATCGCGGTCTCGAGGGCAAACGCGGCGCGCCCAGCCAGCTCGCGGGTTCGACGCCGGGAGACCAGGCCCCGCCTCGCGCTCGCAAGTTCCACCGCGATGAACTGAACCAGATGCTGAAAGAGCGTTACGAGCCGATCGACAAACTGGGCGATGAGTATATTTCCGAACTGGCGCGAACCACCGGCGCGGAATCCGAATACCAGAACGCGATGAAATTGCGCGCCGCGATGCAGGAGACCTACCACCAGGTGGGACAGTTCGCGATGAAGGCGATCTCCGCGCTGGCGATCCTCGGCGGCGTCGTGGTCCTCGCCGTGCTGGCGTGGGTCTTCCTCAGCCGATTGAGCGAGGGGCTGGGGCGGTTGCGGCTGGCCCGCCGCCCGCGGCGGCCGCGCCGTCCGCGTCGGAAAGCCGGCACGCCCGTGCCGCTGGAGCGCTTCGGCCGGTTCGCCAATCCCTTCACGCGGGGTTATGACCCGGGCGACGGCAATGCCCTCGTGCGTTACCTGTGGCAGGCGACGCTGGCCTACTGCGCCGATGCCGGCGCGCCGTGTCCGCCTGACCTCACGCCGCTGGAGTTCGTGGAACAGAATCCCGCGCCGCTCGCCGGTTTTGAGCGCAATGCGATGTTTATCGCCGATCTGGTCAGTTACAGCGAATTCTCCGGCCAGCCGATCCCCGCCGAGACGCTGCCGCGGCTGCGCGAATACTGGTCCGCGCTCGCCCGTCACGCCCACGCCCGCGGCGCCTGAACAGAAGGATGGAATCCGCGCTTCATTCGCGCGACAGGATCAGCAGCGAAAGATCGTCGTCCAGCGGACGGTCGCCGGCGAACAGGTGCATGTCCATCAGCATCGCGTCCATGATCAGTTCCGGGTCGTTGTGCCCCAGTGTCTCGACCACATCGCGCAGCCGGTCGTATCCGTAGGCTTCGTCGCCGCGGTTGAACGCCTCGGGCAACCCGTCGGTATACAGCACCAGGCTCTGCCCGGGGGCGAGCTGGTGGTGATGTGTCTCATACGATAGATCGGGCGCGACCAGCTTGATCGGAAAGCCCTCGCAATCGGGGAGGAAGCGCGCCGTGCGTTCCCCCGGGCAGACGTGCAGCGGCGCGTTGTGCCCCGCCGAACTGTAAGCCAGCTCGCCCGTTTTCGGGTCCAGGATGCCGAAAAACATTGTGCAATACTGGCCGGTGGGCAGGCTCTGGAACATCCGGTTGTTGATCAGATGCAGCAGCCGGGCCGGATCCTCGGCCGCGGGGGCTTCCACCTGCAGGAGCAGGTGCATCATCGCCATCGCCACCATCGCCGGCGTGCCGTGGCCGCTCACATCGCCGATGACGACGCTCAGCCGGCCGTCGGGGCGCGGGATCAGGTCGTAAAAATCGCCGCTGCACTCCGTCGAGGGCTGATAGTGCGCCGCGAAGTGATAGCCCTCGACCGTCGGCAGCTCCTGCGGCAGCAGGCTGCGCTGAATCTGGCTCGTCGCCTGCAGCTCCTGATTGATCCGCCGCATCGCCTGGCGCAGCTCGCGGTTGCGGCTGGCCAGTTGCTGGCGCAGGCGCAGGATGCGTTCGGCCGCGCGCAGCCGCGCCATCAGTTCCGCGCTGTCGCACGGCTTGACCAGATACTCGTCCGCGCCGGTGTCCAGCGCCGACACCTTGTCGTCGTTCTTGTCCTTCGCCGTCAGCAGGATGAAGTAGACCGACGGGCCGTCGGGCAGCTCGCGCACCCGCGTGCAGAGCTCCACCCCGTCCATCTCCGGCATCATCCAGTCCGACAGGATCAGGTGCGGCTTGAACCGCGCGACGCAGTCGAGCGCCTCCCGCCCGTTGGTCGCCGTCTCGACCGTGTAGCCCCCCTTGACCAGCCGCTTGTTCAGAATCGTCAGCGTGAACGGGTCGTCCTCGACGACCAGCACCCGCATCGCAAAGACGTCGTCATTGGGCTCCAGGTCGGCAATCGGGGGATCGGCTAGGGCAAGAACCATGAGTTATCGGATTCGCGCGAAGTGTTAACCCGGAGTCATCCGAGCGACATTGGCCTGGCGGCGACCGGGCGTCGGCCGCCGCCGAACTCACGGGCCGACCGGCATCCTGCCCGCGCCCTCGAGCTTGCGCGCGAGCAGGGCGGCGATCTGAGCGCAGAAGGCATGGTGGTCGACGATCGGCTTGGCGATATAGTCATCGGCCTGGGCCTCGGCCAGGTAGCGCTCGCGATCGCCGCTCATCGCATGGGCCGTCGCCAGGATCACCGGCACCTGCCGCCAGCGCGAGTCCCGGCGAATGTGCCGCGTCAGCTTGACGCCGTCGACCGGTTCGCCGTTGAGCGTCGCGTCGATCAGCGTCACGTCCATCACGATCAGTTCGATCGGGTGTTCCTCCAGCGCCTGCAGCGCCCCCGCCGGGTTGGCGGCGAGTTTCACCTCGTGTCCGCCCATCCGGGTCAGCACCTTCTGCACGACTTTCGCCGTCAGCGGATCGTCTTCAACTACGAGCAACAAGGCCATGCGGTAGTATCCTTGGGTCCGGCCCGGGGGGAGCGGTCGTCGTCCGTCGGCGCCGGCAGGGTCTCAGCTTCGCCATCGGCAATTGACTTATACGTCTTTTCGGTCGCCCCGACCCTCCGCTTAAGCGCCCCCGCCCCTCATCCTCGCTCAAAATCGTTCCTCGTCCCTCACTCGAAAATCTGTCTTTCGCCGGGATCGCTTGGATCGGTTCTGCCACCTCTACAGGACTCCGTCGCTTTGGTTGTGAATCGCAGATTCATGAGCAACTCGAGATCGCCCCCAACGGCCTTCTCGAAAATTCGCCCGCGGCTCTCGAAAACCGCCCCTTCGCCCCTCGTCTCTCGCTCACAGATTGACGCGGAACTCCGTCAGATAGACCTGGCGGACCCGCGCCGTCTTGAGCTGCCGGTCGACCGTCCGCACGATCAGCTCCTTCAGCCGGCTCTTTCCCTCGGGATGGATCAGTTCACCGAAGCGGATGTCGCGCAGCAGCCGTTCGATCTCCTGCCGCACCGACGCTTCCAGGTTCTGCAGTTCGGCCATTCCGCTCTCGCCGCCAAATTCAATGACCACCCCCAGTTCGATCTTCTGCTTGCGCAGGCCGTCGCTGTCCTGAACCACGATCCCCTCGAGCGGGTAGCGATACGGTTCCAGCCGGTCGCGCGCGCGCAAGACCCGATAGTCGTAGAACCCCTTCAGTTCCGGGCCGAGGCGAAACGCCGGCCGTTGCGGTTCGGCCGCCTTGCCGTGCCCCGTCCCGCCGCTCGCCGCGGCCTCCGCCTCATCGGCCGCCGCCCCGGCGGTGGGCTCCGGCGCCGCCCCATGCGCGGGCGCGCCCGCGCGCACTCCGGTTGAACCGGCCGCGAACAGGCAGCTCAGCCCCAGCACGAGGATCAGGCGATGGACCGCGGGCGTTTCCGGCATGCGCGCGACTCCCTTCCATCTCGCTTATCGGCGCATTGCCCTCCGGACTTGCCCGCTTTGCGTAGGTGCTACGAAAATGCATCGACGCCGAGCGTCCATCCCGTCCATTGCGTCCAGCTTGTCCATCCTCTCCTGCTCTTCCCCAAAACCCCTCAGTGTCCGCTAACGGGAACGGGGGTCGACCCGGCCGCTGGCTGAATCGATAAGTAAACCGAACGGCAGCTATCCCCGTCGTCGGCGGGGGCGTCGGATGATTGGATCATCAAGTCGGAGCAAGCGGGTATGAACCGGGCCAAACACATTCAACAGAACGTCGTGAAACGATTCACCGAACAACAGATGCCCGAGGTGGCGACGCGCGGGCTCTTTGCCGATCCCTTGCGCCCGCACCCCGACCATCTGCGCCAGTTCCTGACGATGGCCGAGAACCGCCGGCGTCAGATCCTTGAGCGGATGCTGATGGAGTAACCCGGACTTGGGCGCCGAGATTCAGATTCTCGTAATCGACGACGATCCCTCGCTGCTGGCCGTCCTCGAGACCGGCCTGCAATTGGAGCCGGGCTACCACATCCGCGCCGAGCCGCGCGCGGCCGACGGCCTGGCGGCGCTTCGCGCCCAGCCGTTTGACCTCGTCGTCACCGACTATTCGCTCGATGACCCCCAGATCAACGGCCTGACGATTCTGCAGACGGCCCATGCGCTGGCGCCCGCCCCGCTGGTCGTGATCATCACCGCTTTCGCCTCGCTGGAGTTGACCCTCAAATCGATCCAGCTCGGGGCGCATGATTTCCTGACCAAACCGTTCCAGCTCGAGGAATTGCGCCTGGTTGTGCGCAACGCGGCTCGCTTGATCGAACTGCGCCGCGAAAACGAGCGCCTGCACGAACAGGTCGGCGCCCTCGACCGCGCGATGCGGCGCATCGAACGCGCCCACGCCGAACTGGTGCACCGGCTGGATCAACTCAACGACGACGCGACGGGCAACTCCGGAACCGACCCCGGCCTGACCCCCGCCTCGTTCCAGGCGCTGGAGCTGCGCCGCCGCCGGATGCGCGACCAGATCGCCGTCTACGCCCGCATGGGCCACGAAATCGGCGAGCAACTGCTCGCCGAGCGTTCGCGTCTCGGGGTTCAGTTCACGACCGGACAACCCGATGAATCTGAACAGGTTGCCTGTTCGCCAGGAGACTGAGCCGACCGTCCGGAAGCAACACGATCCCGGGCCGAGGTGTCGCGCAAGCCCGGGTTCGCACCCGATGCCAGGGAAGGCGTCAACCGCGGCATGACCCGGCCGCCCCACGGAAGGAAGACCACGCGACTCATGAAGATGCCGGCCATCCAGACCGTTCTGCAGGGGAACATCCTGGTCGTCGACGACGACCCGGACTGCCGCCTGATCATGCAGGAAATCCTGCGCCACGAGGGGCATACGTGCACCTGCCTGGCGTCGGGCGCCGAGGCGCGCGACGCCTTCGATGCCGGCCAGTTCGATCTGATGATTACCGACCTCTATCTCCAGGATGCCTCCTGCTCGGGCCTGGAGCTGATCGACTATGTCACGCGCCGCGATGAAACGATCCCGGTGATCCTCGTCACCGGCTACCCCTCGATTCCGCGCGCCGTCGACGCGATGCGCCGCGGCGCCGTCGACTTCATCGCCAAGCCGTTCGACCACGATTTCCTCCTGCACCAGGTTCACAAGGCGCTCCAGGAACGGCGGCTGCGCCGCGAAAACCAGCGCCTGCTGGCCGAGGTCAACAAGGCGGCGGTGA
>MVZB01000156.1 GCA_002068205.1 candidate division BRC1 bacterium ADurb.BinA292 | reverse complement strand
CAAGGCTGCCTCCTTGGTCAGCTTGCCGGAGAGCTCCACCATCCGGAGATGCGGCGCAAACCATCAAAATAACCGGACAAACACCTTGACAAGGCTTGGCAGTTTGATACTTTAACTCCGCTTGACACCATTTATGTGAATGCAAACGCAGGAAAGCAAAAATCAATCCGTCGGATAAGGAGACCAGGGCTAAGCTGATCGTCAACCTGACCAATGCCCTGGATTAGAGCAATAGCGGAACTGAATGGTCGGTATTTTTTCATCAAGGGAATGATTCCATGTTTCGACCGTTATTAATACAAAGGATGCCATGAGCGAATATCAATATTACGAATTTCTGGCTATCGACCGGCCTCTGACAACGGATGAAATGGCACAACTCCGGGCACTCTCAACGCGGGCGACAATTACGCCGGTCAGCTTCAGTAACGAATATAATTGGGGCGATTTCAAGGGCAACCCCGACAAGCTGATGCAGCGCTATTTCGACGCCCATGTTTATGTGGCCAACTGGATGACGGCCATTTTCATGGTGCGGCTGCCCATCGAGGCATTGACCGAAGAAACGGCAAAGGCCGTGGCCGTGCCTTACCTGTTGGATATCAAGGCCACCAGGACCCATTGGATCATTACCTGTACTTTGGAGGAGTCGAAAAACTACGACCGCTTCGGCATGGGGCCGCCCACGATCCTCTATAACCGCTTCCTCGTCGACCTCGTCCTGGAGCTGGGCAACACCGTCGAGCAGAACGCCCGCCTCTTTGCCCTGGCCAACCTCGCCATGGCCGATGCGGGCATCGTCACCTGGGAAGCCAAGTACTATTACAATTTCTGGCGCCCGATCACCGCCATCCGCGAGGGGGCCAACGACGGCAACTCCGCCACCGACGGCGATCCTGACTGGGTCCCCCTGGGCGCCCCCGGCGGCGACGGGCCCAGCTTCACGCCCCCCTTTCCGTCTTACCCCTCGGGCCATGCCGCCTTCGGCGCCGCGCTCTATCAGGCCCTCGCCAACTTCTACGTAACCGACGCGATGAGCTTCTCGGCGACCTCCGAGGAGATGCCCGGCGTCGTCCGCAATTACGATTCGTTCCGCGCCGCAGCCGATGAAAACGGCATCAGCCGCATCTACCTCGGCGTCCACTGGACGTTCGACAACACCGAGGCCGCCAACCTGGGCCGCAATGTCGCCGATTACGTCTTCGCCCACGCCGGCCTCGAGGAGAACGCCGTCGATCGCTCCTGGACCCACTACCACTGAGCCGGTGTGAGAGTCCTGTCCCGCATCCCGGCAGGGATGCCAGCAAGTAGCCGGTGGTCGAGCGCAGCGACACCACCGGTCATCCGGCCACCCCATTTCACCGCATCCCGGCAGGGATGCCACAGGCCGCCTCGAAGAGGTGCAATTTGGATAGCCCCAGGTGCAGCGCAGCGCAACCTGGGGCCACGACACCCCACCCCCCGTCCCCGAAGGGGGCGAATGCCCCAGTCCGCGCAGCGGACGACCGGATTAAAGCGCAGGGTGACGGCCGCAGGCCGGAACCCTGCGTCCCCGCCCCCAACTCCCAAACCGCTGCAAGGGGTGGCCGGATCGCCGGCTTCTCAGCCGCCCTCCCCGCCGTCCGCTATAGCTCCAGCGAGATGCCGACTTCAATCACCTGGCTGAGCGGAATTTCAAAATACGTCGCCGCATCGGTCGAAAACAACGTCAGGAACCCGAACAACAGATGCCGCACCGGGCCGAACGGCGAGCCCGGCCCGAACTTCGCCCGCGGCATGGAACTGCTCGGCAAATATGTGCTGATCGGCGAGGGCGTGCGCGGCTCGCTCGCCCGACAGCTTCTCCCGCCCCAGAAAAAAGCTGGTCGCCGTGGGATCAAAATCGACCCCCAGTTCGCGGGCCCGGGCGAGCGTCTGCCTGACGCTCGGCTCCTCCATATACCCGTAGTCGGCGATGATCCGCGTCATATTCTCGCCCATCGCGACCACGCGCACGTGATCCTTCTCCTCCACGTACGGCGTCTCGCGCGGCACGAAGTGGAGCAGCGCAATCCGCGAGTGAAGCACCTTGTTGTGTTCCAGGTTGTGCAGCAGCGCCACGGGGACGGTGTCGGGATTGCCCGTCAGGAAGATCGCGCTGCCCGCGACGCGCGGCGGCGGGTCGGCCGCCAGCCGCGCCCGAAACGCATCCCACGACACCAGACGCTCCCGGATCTGCGCCCCGAGCAGCTCGCGCCCCCGCCGCCAGGTCGCCATCAGGCTGAAGACGACCGCCGCAACGACCAGCGGAAACCAGGCGCCGTGCATCACCTTGCTCAGGTTCGCCGTGAAAAACGCCAGATCGACGGTGATGAACACCGCCGCCGCCGGCAGCGCGGCCCACCACCGCCAGCGCCAGACACAACGCGCGACCACGAAAAACAGGATCGACGAGACAAGCATCGTCAAATTGACCGCGACGCCGTACGCCGCGGCCAGCTTGCTCGACTGCCCGAACGCCACGACCAGCGCCAGCGTGCAGATCATCAGCGCCCAGTTGACCGGCGGAACGTAAATCTGGCCGATCCGCCGCGCCGACGTGTGAATCACGCGGAACCGTGGAAACAGCCCGAGCTGGATCGCCTGGCGCGTCAGCGAAAACGCCCCCGTAATGACCGCCTGCGACGCGATGATCGTCGCCACCGTCGCCAGCACGACCATCGGAACGCGGCCCCAGGTCGGCACCAGCGCGTAGAAAATATGGTCGGCGGCCTCCGGATGCGCCAGCAGGTGCGCCCCCTGGCCGAAGTAGTTGAGCAGCAGCGCCGGCAGCGCAATGCAACCCCACGCCAGCCGGATCGGCCGCCGGCCGAAATGCCCCAGATCGGCATAGAGCGCCTCCACCCCCGTCACCACCAGAAACACCGCCCCGAGCACCAGAAACCCGTGGACCCCGTGGCGCAGCAGAAAACCCAGACCGTGCCACGGCAAGACGGCCGCCAGAATGCGCGGATGCCGCGCGATCTGGAGCGCGCCGAGCACCGCCAGCAGCCCATACCACACCAGCACGATCGGACCGAACAGCGCGCCGATCCCCGCCGTCCCGCGCCGCTGGATCAAGAACACGCCGATCAGAATCGCCAGCGTGATCGGAATCACCAGATGCCCCAGCTCGTGCGTCGCGCTGTTGAGCCCTTCCACCGCGCTCAGCACCGAGATCGCCGGCGTGATCATCCCGTCGCCATACAGCATCGCGGCGGCGAACAGCCCGACGGTGACCAGCAGCCATTTTCCCCGGCGCGAGCCGAGCGGCGCCTTGCGCACCAGCGACGTCAGCGCGATCACGCCCCCCTCGCCGTTGTTGTCCGCCAGAAAAATGAAGCCCAGATACTCGACGGTGACAATCAGAATAAGTGCCCAGAACATCAGCGAGAGCACGCCCAGAACGCTCGCCGCATCCGGGTGGACGCCGAAATCGCCGTGGAAGCACTCGCGCAGCGCGTACAGCGGACTCGTGCCGATGTCGCCGAAGACCACGCCGAGCGCGCCCAGCACCAGGACATGCAGCGGTTCGTGGGGGGCTGAGGTCGGGCTGTCGGACAAGGGTGCGCCCCTGACAAGGCTTCCCGCGCTGCGAACAGACCTTCCACTCTAGCGATCCCGCGGCTCAAAGAGCAAGCCGCATACCGCCCGCTAAAAACACAATGGGAAGCTTCTCCCTCAATATCCGTCCCTCGTCCTCGTGATCGCCCCCATCGGCCTACCCCACTTTTTCACCCTGCATTGTGAACCGCCGGTTCCTGGGCAACTCGTCATCACACTCTTCGGCCAACCCGAAGCTCGGCTCTCGGCTCTCGCCCCTCGTCCTCGGCTCTCGAAAACCACAGGCGTCCGCGGTCGCCCGCCAAGGCATTGCGCTTGGCAACCACCATCTGGGACCGCCGGCATCTTTTCCGGCATCCTCTTCTTCGCAAGGCTTTCGCGCCCTGTCAGCCCGCGCCGGCGGGCGTTCTTCGGGCCCCTTGGGGCCCTCCCATTGGCACCGGGCCTCGGCCCGGTGACCATTCGCGTTAAATTTTTTATAACCGTTTCAAAGGTTTCCCCGCCAACTCAACCAACCCGGTGTTCCGCTCCTCACCCCCCGAAAATCCGCTGAAACCGCCCTTCGGCCTGCATGTCGCCCACCAGTATCAGCTCGCTGCCCGCCTCAAGCCGCTTCACCGGATCGGGGTTGATCTGAATCCCCTCCGCACTCTGCACGGCGATCACGCTGCACCCCGATCGCGCGCGGATGCTCGATTCCTTCAACGACACCCCCTGCAGCGACGCCGGCAGGGTGACCCGGAATATGTTGAGTCCCTCGGCCACCATCAGGATATCGCTGCGCTGCAGCAGGTTGAAAATCGTATTGGCCCCCATCGAGGCATACGACATCACCAGGTCCGCCCCCGCGCGGTGCAGCGTCTGAATATTCCGTTCCTCGGTCGCGCGGCTGATCACCTGAATCTCCGGTCGCAGCCGCCGGCAGTAAATCGTCAGGTAAATATTAATGTCGTCGTCGTGCGTCGTCAGGATAACCGCCTGCGCCTGTTCGATCCCCGCGCGCTGGAGCACTTCCAGCTCGGCCGCCGAACCGACGATCGTCCGCGCCGGGTCGCGCACATGCTCGGGCAATCGCTCGATGATGACCGACGGCAGTCCGCGGTCATCCAGCGCCCGCTGCGTGGCGCGGCCAACCCGTCCTCCCCCGATGATGATCACCGGCCCCTCGATCGGCGATTCGGGCAGGAAGATGCGATTGAACCGCTCCATCTGATCGGGCGAGCCCGCCAGCACCAGCACCGTGTTGGGGCCGAACGTCGTCGTCGGTTGCGCCAGCGCGAATTGACCATACTCCCACACGCCGACGAGCGTCAGGCCCACCTCCTCCCGCAGCCGGCTCTCGAGCAGCGTCTGCCCCACCAGCCGCGTCCCCGAAACCAGCGCCTCGGCGATGATCAACTGGTCGAACCGCCCGATCTCGTGAATCAGCGAATCCCCCCCGCGCGTCCGCCGCGCCAGCGACTGGCCGAGCATCTCGTGGAGCTGCAGCACGTGGTTGCAGCCGGCCAGCGCCAGGATGTCGACCGACGCCGCCTCGTGCGCCGTCGCCAGGATCGGAACGTCCGGCGCCACCTCACGCACGGTGAACGCAATGTTCGTGTTGATCGGATCGGTGGCGGTCGTCGCGACGAGCGCGGCCTGTGGCCCCTGCAGCCGCCGGTAGGTCTCGGGGCTGTCGCGGTCGCCCAGCACGACCCGCAGCCCCTGATCGTGCAGCCGCAGCGCCTCCTCCAGTTCCCCCACCAGCAGCACATACTGGTAGTGATACTGCTCCAGCTTGCGCATCAGCGCGCGCGTCACGGCGTCGTCGTGCGTCAGGATGACGTGCCCCGCGACGCGCGGCGGAAGGAATCGCGGCGCCCGCGCGGCCGCCTGCGCTTCCATCCACGGCGCGTAGAAGAACTGAATGAACGTGAACGGCAGCAGCACGAGCAGAAAAATGATCCCCGACATCAGCACGAGCATCGAAAAGATCTTGCCCAAGTCCGACGCGAACGTGATGTCGCCAAACCCCAGCGTCGTCATCACCGTCAGCGTCCAGTACAGCCCCGTGACGAAGCTCTCCCCATGATTGCGCAGCCCCTGCGCCATCTCGTAGGCGACCAGATAGTGGAACAGCACGCTGTAAACGAAGACGAGCAGCGTCAGGACGGCGATGAACCGCAGCAGCAGATGGACGTTGCGCTGCGTCGAGCGGTTGCGCAGGAAGTAAAGGACCTGAGAGGCGGCGAATTTCAAGGGCGAGCCTTCGCGCGATCTCGCCGGCACGCCCGGCTGGCGCGCCGTCCTTCCCGAACCAGCGCGCCGTCCCGCATGATCCGGCGTCGCCAAACGCCCCATTGTAAAAACCCCGCCCACGACAGAAAAGCGCCATCTGCGTCGGTCTGGGGATGTGTGGGACCGTCGCCCCCGCCGGTCCGCCCCGCGAGCCGCGTTGGCGGGCTTTTCATAGGTACCCGCGAAGGCACTGATTCTAGCGCCGGGCCTCGGCCCGGCGACCGGTTCCGACAAAATTTCCTCAACCGTTTTCAACGGTTTCCCCGATAAGCCGGCAAACCGCTCTCCGCTCCCCGCCCTCCCCCCCGGCGCTTTCCTGATGCCATCGGCGGCTCGATCGCGTACAACTCAAGGCGAGAATTCTCCGAACGCGGACCACAGGCGCCGGATCCCATGCACTCGCAGCCCCAACCCCAACCCAAGGCCGTCGTCCTGCTCAGCGGCGGACTCGATTCCACCACCGCCCTTGCCATCGCCCGGGCCGAGGGGTTCGCGCCCCACGCCCTGACCGTCCACTACGGCCAGCGCCACGCCCGCGAACTGGACTCGGCGGCGCGCGTCGCGCGCGCGTTCGGCGTCGCCCAGCATGTTACTTCCACCATTGACCTGCGCCAGTTCGGCGGCTCCGCCCTGACCGCGGAGATCGACGTCCCGCGCGGCCGCTCCCCCGACGCCATCGCCGCCGGCATCCCCATCACCTATGTCCCCGCGCGCAACACGATCTTCCTCTCGCTGGCGCTCGGCTACGCCGAGTCCCTCGGCGCGCTCGACATCTTCATCGGCGTCAACGCCATCGATTACAGCGGCTATCCCGACTGCCGCCCCGAATTCATTGAATCCTTCGAACAAACGGCGAACCTCGCCACGCGCGCCGGCGTGGAGGGCCCCCGGCCGATCCGCATCCACGCCCCGCTGATCCACATGACCAAGGCGCAGATCATCCGCCGCGGCATCGAGCTCGGCGTCGATTACGCCCTGACGACCTCGTGCTACGACCCCGCGCCCGACGCAACGGCCTGCGGCGAGTGCGATGCCTGCCTGCTCCGCCTCAAGGGCTTCGCCGAAGCCGGCCTGCCCGACCCCATCCGCTATCAGCGCCCCCCTTTACTCTAAGAATCGTCTCTCGTCCTCGTCCTCGTCCCTCGTCCACCCCCAAAATAGACAACGGCCGGCGACCTTTCGACCGCCGGCCATCCATCCGGGGCGGCTTGGCGGCGCCAGACAAGCCGCCCCGCCCATCCGTTCTCTCTCACTCCAGGTCGAAGTGATTGAGCAGCACCGGAACGTCCACCGCCTTCAAATTGCGCGCCGCCAGCGACGGCTCATGGTCCAGGTTCAGCCCCCCCTCCCAGTAGACGTCGTCCACATACACCACGCCGTCATGCACCTCGAAGGAAGGCCACCCCGTGCCGCCGCCCGGCTCCGTGGCGAACGACAACCCCGAACTGACGCTCGACCCATAGAAGTGCGCCCCCGGCGGAATCGTCCCCAGGTGTGGGTCTTCTTGCGGCGCCCCGCTGCGGTTGTAGACGAACGTCAGCATGATCCACTTCACTTCGTTCGCCGTCGTCCGTCCGATCCCCGTCGCGGGCGTCGGATTGTCCCCCTCCTGGCCGGCGATCACCAGCACGCCGTTCGCGCCGTCGGAGATGAACTTCATGTAGAAGGTGTAGTTGAGCGTCTCGTCGGCGGGCGTCCCGGGATCGTCCGCCCGGCTCCACGGCACCCGCCATTCGGCGAACTTCTCCCCCGCC
>MVZB01000155.1 GCA_002068205.1 candidate division BRC1 bacterium ADurb.BinA292 | reverse complement strand
CGCGGCGGGAATCGCGGAGCGACCCGGCGCGGCATGCTGCGCGGCGGAACTGGCGCTGCTCGACGCCTACGGTTGTCATTTCGGCGCGACGTCGTTCGCCCAATCCGGCGCGGGGTCGGATCCGGTCTATTCTGGCGTGATTTCCAGCTCAGGAATCGTCGCGGCGGCAGTTACGGCCTGGCGCTGCCGCCGGGCGGGCGTGCCGGCCGTCAAGCTGAAGGCCGGTACGCCCCGCGACGGCGCCGTGCTGCGCGTTGCGCGAAGAATCCTGGGGCCGGCCGTGTCTTTAAGAATGGATGCCAATATGGGATGGGAGTTCGATGAGGCATGCCGGGCGATCGAGAGGGCGCGCCGCCACGCCGTGCACTACGTCGAGCAGCCGCTGGCGCGCGGCCGTCACGAATTGTGCCGCCGCTTGGCCGATGAAACCGGCGCGCGGTTGATTGCGGACGAGGATCTGTGCGACCTGCGCGATGCCGAGACCCTGGTGGAGGCCGGCGCGTGCCAGGTGTTCAACATCCGCGTGTCGAAGTGCGGCGGTTTTTTCAACTCCCTGCGGCTGGGGCAATTCGCCCGGCGCCATGGACTGGAGGTTCAGGTCGGATGCCAGGTGGGCGAATCGGCGCTGCTCTCGGCCGTCGGGCTGGCGGTCGCCCGGCGGCTGGCGCCGGTCGTGTTCATGGAGGGGAGTTTCGGCACGCGCCTGCTGGTGGATGATCTCTCCGGCTGGGCATCGGGCCACGGGTTCGCCTTTGGGCCGGGGGGCCGCGCCCCTCGGTACGATCCTGAATCTGGCATCGGTATTGCTCCGAATGAAGCGGCGCTGAGGAGGTATTCCGTCCGAAGCTGCCGGATCGGTTGACCCATCGATTCCGGGACGGATCAGGATTGGCGGTCCCTGCATTTCGCGGACATACGATGCGCCGGCAACGGCGAAAAGGAGCTCTCCGTGATCGACACGCCAGGCAACCGCCCGGACCAGGCCGGGTTCCTCGAACGCCTCCTCCCGCGCCGCCGCTTCGCCGTCCTTCGCCAGAACAAGAAACTGGTCTTCTTCATTTTCTGCATGGGCTCGTTCCTGGCACTGCTCGGCTTCGCCACGCACAACGCGATCGAGACGGCGCTCAAGCAGGTGCTTGCGGAATATCTCAACGCCGTGCTGGAGGCCGACGTCGCCGCGCTGCAGATGTGGTTTGAGGAGGAAGAGCAGGAAGTGCGGCGCTGGGCGGCGCATCCGGCGGTGGTCGAGCGGGTTGCCGCGTTGAGCATGCTGGCGACCGACCGGACGACGACCAGCGATACGCTGCTCGCCGATTCCGCGCAACAGGAACTGCGGCGGTTCCTCTCGCTCATTCACGAGGACGAAAACCATGTCGGCTTTCAGGTGTACGACCGGACGGGACTGATCCTCGCCGCGCACGACGACCCGCCGGTCGGCCGGCGGCTTAATGGCGAAGGGATGGCCCTGCTGGGGAAGGTATTCGAGAAGGGGCCGTTCGTCTCGCACCCGCTGCACACGGGGAGCCATGTCAGCGGCCAGGTTGTCGACGTCAATCGACCGGTGATGCTGTCGCTGGCCGCCGTGGAGACCGACGACGAGCAGCCGATCGGGGCCATCGCCCTGCTGATCAACCCGGAACAGGAATTCACGCGGATCATTTCGATTGCGCGCGTCGGCGCGACCGGCAACACCTATGCCTTCAACCGCAACGGCGTGATCCTCTCCGACAGCCGCTTCGAGGAGCAGCTCAAGGAGATCGGCCTGCTCCCCAATACGAATCAGTCGCAGTCGATCCTGAACCTGGAGATCCGCGATCCGGGAGGCGACCTGACGCGGGGTTTTCAACCCGACGGACTTCCCGCCGCCCGGCCGCTGACGGCGATGGCCGCCTCGGCCACGTCGGGCCAGAACGGCTACAACCTGGAGGGCTATCGCGATTTCCGCGGCGTCCCCGTGCTGGGCGCCTGGCGCTGGCTGCCGGATTACGATCTGGGCCTGGCCGCCGAAGTCAGTATTCAGGAGGCCCTGGACGCCATCCGCCCGCTGACCTATTCGTTTCGCATCCTCTTCTGGCTGCTGGTGCTGGTGATGCTCGGCATTCTGGTCACCAATGCGATCATCAGCCGACTGCGGCGCGACATCCGGGCAAGCCAGCGCATCGACAAATACACCCTCGAGCGGAAGATCGGCGGCGGGGGCATGGGTGAGGTCTACCTGGCGCGCCATGCCCTGCTGCGGCGGGCAACCGCCATCAAGCTGCTGCACACGGACCAGTCGGATACGACGACGCTTGAGCGCTTCGAGCGCGAAGTGCAGTTGACGAGCCAGTTGGCGCACCCCAACACGATCGAGATCTATGACCATGGGGTGACCGATGAGGGGATTTTCTATTATGTGATGGAATACCTGCACGGCATCACACTGGCGCGCCTGCTCGAGCTGCAGGGCGAGGTGCCGCCCGACCGCGTGATTCACATCCTGCGCCAGGTCTGCGGGTCGCTGCGCGAGGCCCACGCCCATCAACTGATCCACCGCGATATCAAGCCGCTTAATATCATGCTGTGCGATCTGGGCGGCGAACCCGATTTCGTCAAGGTGTTGGATTTCGGGCTGGTCAAGGAACTGGCGATCGACGGCGAACCGGCGGTGACGTCGACCAACGTGATCAACGGCACGCCGCTCTATATCGCGCCGGAGCGGCTGCGCGATCCCACGCGGGTCGATGCGCGAACCGATATCTACTCGCTCGGCGTCGTGGCATTCAACCTGCTGACGGCCCAGGAGCTGTTTGAGGGCGCCACGGCGATGGAACTCAGCCAGGCGACGCTGGCCTCGCCGGTGCCGCGACCGTCCAGCGTGGCGCAGCAGCCGATTCCGGCGCAGTTGGATGAGCTGGTGGTGCGCTGCCTGGCCAAGAACCCGGATGATCGGCCGCAGCGTGTCGACCAGATCATCGACGAGCTGGAGCAGCTCCGGCTGGAGCATCCCTGGAGCCGGGCCGCCGCCGTGGAATGGTGGCAACGCCACGCCGACCAGATCGATCCGGCGCCAGGCGATCCGGAAGCCCAGGCCGACCCCCGCGAGGTCGATACGGGGGCCCGCACGCTCCCCGTCATGCAGCAGGGCCGTCCGGCCGTCGGGGTGGAGCGGCCATGACCGGTCGGCGGCGCATCATCTCGCTCCATTCGTATCGCGGCGGAACGGGCAAGTCCACGCTCGCCGCCAATTTTGCCTGGTTCGCGGCGGCGCGCGGCGACCGGGTCGCCGTGCTCGATTGCGATCTCGTTTCGCCCGGCATTCATATTCTCTTCGGACTTGAGCGCGATCAGATCCAGCTCACGCTCGTCGACTTCCTCTGGGGCAAGTGCGGGCTGGAGGAAACCGCCTATGACGTGACGGAACGGCTCCGCCCGCCGGGCGATGGCAAGTGCTGGCTCATTCCGGCATCGCTGACGGCGCAGGCGATCACGCGCGTCCTGGAGGAGGGCTACGACGTCCAGCGCCTCAATTCACACTTCGATCAACTGCTGGAGTACCTCGACCTGGACTGGCTGCTGATCGATACGCATCCGGGCCTCAACCGCGAAACGCTCCTGACCACGGCCATCTCCGATCAACTGATCCTCATCCTCCGGCCCGATCAGCAGGACTATTACGGGACGGCGGTGATCAATGAACTGGCCGCGAAACTGGAGATCCGGCGGATTCATCTGATCCTGAACAAGGTCTACTCGCAGGCCGATACGGCGGCGCTGACCACGAAAGTAACCGAAGCCTTCGACCATCCCGTGATCGGCGTGCTCCCGCTCAGCGAGGATCTGGCCCGGTTGCAGAGTCGCGAGATCATCGCGCGGGCGCAGCCCGAGCACGCCGTATCGCGGACAATCCACGACATGGCGGAGACGATCTTCAGCTCATGAGCGCGCGCCGCATCCGTCTTGTTCTCACCATGCTGCCGGCGGCCCTGCTGGCCGGCTGCGCCGGCGTTCCGCAACAGGCGGCGTCGCGGACGCCCGTTGATTTCTATGACGAGGGCGATTCCGCGATTCAGCCGCTCGTTGAAGATTTTGCGGCGGGCGACGGCGTCCGCCTCCGTTTCGTGCACTACCCCCCCGAGCGGGCCAATGGCGTCCGGCTCGTTTACCTCAATGGCATCGAAAGCCACGCCGGCTGGTTTGAGGCGCCGGCACGGGAGCTCGCGGGGAGAGGTTATGAACTCTATCTTCTCGATCGCCGGGGGAGCGGGCTCAATCAATCCGGCCACGGTCTGCGCGCCGGACATGTGGATCATGCCGATACGCTCATCGGCGACATTCACACATTCCGCGCGGCGCTGCCCCCGGACGGGCCGTTGGGGCTGGTGGCGTTGTCGTGGGGCGGCAAACTCGCCGTCGGCCATGCGCTCCGGCACCCGGCGGATTTCGACTTTCTGGTGCTCGTCACGCCGGGTCTCGTGCCGCGCGTCGATGTGACGCCGGCGCAAAAAATCGGGATTCTGTTTGCCCAGCCGTTCCGGCCAACCGCGCTGTTCCAAACGCCGATCGAGCCCTGGATGTTCACGCGCAATCCGCATTTTCTCGCTCGGATCGAGCGCGATCCGCTGCGACTGCGCGAGGCCACGGCCCGCTTCCTGTGGGAAAGCCGGCGTCTGGATCGCCTGATCGAGTCCGAAATCGGCGAATTCAGGACGCCCGTGCTGCTGCTGCTCGCCGGCGACGACGTCATTATCGACAACGCGGCCACCGCGGCCTTATTGGCCCGCGGGCAATCGCCGCTGATCACGATCCGGCGCTATCCGGGCCTGCCGCATTCACTCCAGTTCGAAATCCCCGCCGCAATCGCGCGCGCGATGGATGAGTGGATCACCGGGCTCGATGCGGCACGGCCGGGTTCATCCCGGGGAAGTGGGTAAGAGCGATGGCGGTCCGGACGAAACTCATTATCTTAACGATGCGGCGGTCGGCCCGGCGTTTCGAAACCGCCACGCGGGACCCGGCCGAGGCGCAACAACGCAAATTGCTCTGGCTGATGGACAAGAACAAGGATACGGAATATGGCCGGCGCCATGGCTTCGCATCCGTCCGCACCTTCACCGACTTCCAGCGCCAGATCCCGGTGGCCTCGTACGAGGATATCCAGGAGGATATGCAACGTGTTTTCGAAGGCGCGGAGAACGTGTTCACCGCCGAAAAGCCGATCATGTTCGCGCAGACGAGCGGCACCACCGGCACGCCCAAGTTCATACCCGTCACCCCCACCGATTACGGACGCGACCACCGCGACGTCATGCGCACCTGGCTCTATCACAGTCAGTGCGCTCATCCCGATATTCTCGATGCGAAAGTGGTCTCCCTGGTTTCGCCGGCAGTGGAAGGCCATGCCCCCTCGGGCGTCCCCTTCGGCTCCACGTCGGGACACATCTACCAGAATATGCCGGCGATCATTCGCAAAACGTATTCAATCCCGTATCCGGTGTTCGAAATTTCCGATTACAGCGCAAAACATTACGTCATCATGCGGCTGGCGGTTGCCGACGATGTCCGCTTTCTGAATACGGCCAATCCATCGTCCATCCTGAAAATGTGCGAAAAAGGCAATGAGTTTTCCGAGGATATTCTTCGCGATATCCGCGACGGCACGCTGTCCCCGACCCTTGAGCTCGAACCCGAGATCCGCAAGGAGGTCGAGGCGATGCTGCGGCCCAATCCAGAGCGGGCGCGCGAGCTCGAACGGGCGCGGTCGGCCCGCGACGGCCGCCTCGCCCCGGCGGATTACTGGCCCCGACTCAGTCTGATCGCCTGCTGGAAGGGGGGGACGGTCGGCCACTATCTGGCCAAATTCGACGACTGGTTCAATCCCGACGGGCGCCGTCCGATCCCGGTCCGCGACTGGGGATACCTGGCCAGCGAAATGCGCGGCTCGATCCCGCTCAGCGACGAGGGCTCGGCCGGCCCGCTGACCGTCGCCACCAACCTGTTTGAATTCGTCAGCGTGGATCAATTCGATGCCAATCCGGACGATCCTGCCGCCTGGACCTTTCTGACGGTGGATCAGATTCAGGATCAAGGGGAATACTACGTCTTCGTCACCACGAGCGGCGGGCTTTACCGTTACGATATTAATGATATCGTGCAGGTGCAGGGATATTACAACAAAACGCCCCAGGTCGTCTTCCTGCGCAAGGGACGCGGCATGACCAACCTGACCGGTGAGAAAATCAGCGTCAATCAGGTGATCCAGACGTTCGAGACGGTGTCGCGCGAATCGGGGCTGACGATCGCGCACTTTCGCGTGGAGGCCGACCAGGATCGCGAGCGCTATCTGTTTCGCATTGAACCGATCGCCGCGCCGGCGCGCGAACAGGCCCGCCAGGTTCTGCGCGCGCTGGATGCCCGGCTGCAGGAGATCAACCTGGAATACAAGGCCAAGCGCGCCTCGCAGCGGCTCAAGGATCCGGTGCTGCATGTCATGCGCGAGGGTTGGTATGAACGCGAGCGGCGGCGGCAGACCTCGGCCGGCCGGCGCGCCTTCCAGGCCAAAACCGTCGTGCTGACGCCGATCAAGGCGCCGACCCAGGAAATCCGACCCGAGATCGGCGACATCGTTGAATTCAACGACTGATGGCACTGATCCGCCAGCGACTCGGCTCCGTGCGGCCGCAATGCGTTGATGCCGAGCTCGCCGCCGGCCGATCCGAAATCCTGCAGCCCGTCGCACCGGCGAATTACCGCGTGCTGACGGCTCTGGCGACGAATCCCGACAACTATTTCGTCCTCAGTTGCGGCGGCGGCAGCGCCCCCGCGCTGGCGGGCAATGCGGCCCTCACGGCGATTCTCGAGGAACTGGACTTGCGCCGCCACGTGCGCGAAATCTGGGGGACTTCCGCCGGCGCGATCGTCGGCGGCGGCTGGGCCACGGGAACTCCCGCGCCGCGCATGCTCGAATTGCTGATCGACATGCACCGGTCCGGCATCGTCGATTGCTCGCGCTGGGATCTGTTCGGCTGGCCGATGCTCCAGACGCTGCTGCGCCGCCGCCTGCCGGAGGGGTTCATCCCCGGCCGCCATTTTCGGGACTACACGCAACGCGGCTTGCGGGTCGCCACGTTCGCGGACTGCGAGATTCCATTTCGCGCCATCGCCTGCCGCGACGACGGGTCCGCCCGCAAGGTCGTTTTTCGCGACGGGCCGCTGATCAACGCCATCATGGCATCAATCTGCCTGCCGGGGATCATGCGGCCCGTCCCCGACTGGTCCGGCGGGGAGTTCGGCTATTTCGACGGCGGCGTGCTGGAGAAAACCCCGCTGGCGTCGATCATCGAGGACCATGCGCGCCAGCTTCGCCGCCAGCGCCTGGTCGTGCTCTGCTCGCATTTCAACTATCGCGACAAGACCTCGCCCCCGCGCGGATTCATGCAGCGCTTCCTGGCTTCGAACAACCTCATGGAAGGATTGGTCTGGGACGCGCAACTGGAGCGGGCGCGTCAGGGCGCCGGCAAGTTTCTTGTCGTCAGCCCGGAGATCCGCCATGGCGCCTATTTTGACTTCTCGCGGATCGAGGAGTATTACCTGGCCGCGCGGCGCGATTTCACGCACCAGCTTTCCAACGCCGGAATGGCGGCGCGTTTCGACGCCCGCTGAACCGCACTCGCCGCGGCCGCGGGTCGATCCCCGCCGCTTACGCCC
>MVZB01000154.1 GCA_002068205.1 candidate division BRC1 bacterium ADurb.BinA292 | reverse complement strand
CCGACGCTCGATCCCGCCTTCGGCCCCCCCCCCTCCCCCGCGAACAGCGCCTCGACCGCATGCGCGAGGCCATCGCCCGCGCCGAAGCCTGCCGCGCCTGCGCGCTCGGCGCCACGCGCAAACGCCTCGTCTACGGCGACGGCAGCCCCGAAGCCAGCATCATGTTCGTCGGCGAGGCCCCCGGCGGCGACGAGGACGCCCAGGGCATCCCCTTCGTCGGCCGCGCCGGCCAACTCCTCAACAAGATGCTCGCCGCCATCGGCTTCCAGCGCGAGGAAGTCTACATCTGCAACACGCTCAAGTGCCGCCCGCCGGACAATCGCGACCCGCTGCCCAACGAAAAGGCCGCCTGCGAGCATTTCCTCGTCGAGCAGCTCGCGCTGGTCCAGCCCAAAATCCTCGTCGCGCTCGGCGCCCACGCCGCCCAGTACCTCTGCCGCAGCGACCTCCCCATCGGCCGTCTTCGCGGCCACTGGCACAGCTATCACGGCATCCCGCTGCTGGCCACCTATCACCCCGCGTTCCTCCTGCGTTCACCCGGCTTCAAGCCGCGCGCGTGGGAGGATTTCCAGATGATCCACGCCAAATACGCCGAACTGCGCCCCGACGACCCGCGCAAGATCTGGCGCAAGGAAGCGGACGGATGACCCCCGTCAATAACCGTCCGGCCGGCAACGCCGGCGAGTCGGCCATCTGGCTCGTTCACTGGGCGATGACCGCCTCGGTTCCGTTTTTCCTCCTCCTCGCCTGGTTCGTCATGTTTCCGCAAATCTCCACCCCCGACGCCGCCGCGGCGCCGGCCCAGCGCACCGCCGCGCTGCTCCTGATCGTCGTCGCCGTCGCGCAGATCCCCGCCGGCTTCATGCTCCCCGCGCTCCTCTGGAACCTGACCGCTTCGCGCGGCCTCGCGCGCGTCAAGCTGATGGCGATCCTTAGCGACGCCCTCTTCGAGTCGATCGCCATGTTCGGCCTCGTCGGCCCCTATGTCGGGATGAGCCAGATGATGGGCTACGGCCTGATGCTCCTCGCCACGGTCATGCTCGGGATGAATACGGCCCGGATCCGCGTCTGGATCGAAATGGCGGCGCGGGAATAACCCTCGCCCCGTGCTCATGGCCCGTGCCGCGTTCAGTTCGCCGACAGCCGTCCCGTGGCCAGCATCAGCAGCACCACGCCATTCGCCGCGATCAGCGCCAGCAGCAGCGCCGCCAGCGCCCGCTCCACGCGTCCGCCGCGTGCCCGGCTCCACTCCAGCAGCGCCGCCAGACCCGGCAGCAGCACCGGCAGAATCGTGATGAACCCGCGGTGGCCGATGCTCGCCCCGAAGCTCGGCGCCCACCACGACGCAATCAGGTAGTACTGCAGGAACGCCGGAACGAGAAACGGCGCGAACAGCCCGCGGTGCCGGCGAAAAAAGAATATCCAGCCGAGCGCCGCCAGCGCGAACATCGGCGTCCACGCGAAAAACCCGTGATAGCCGGGCAGGATCAGGATCTCCAGCAGCCGCGGGTGCAGAAAATCAAATCCCTCCGAACCATAGGCATACAGCCGCGCCCCCTCGCGCGCGAACGACCACACGATCCACGGAACGACGAACGGCACCGCGCTCGCCGCGGCGGCCGGCGCGACGCACCAGACCACATTTCGCGCCGCCTGGCGCGGCTGCTCGCGCCACACCCCCCGTTGTTGCAGCACGACCAGCAGCGGCACGGCCGCGCAGTGCAGGATGTTCTGCTGGCGAATCGCCCCGGCCAGCCCCAGAAAAAATCCAATGACTGCCCAGCGCCGGGGGTCCGGCCGCGCGGAAACGTTTCCATATCCGTCCCGGATCAATAAATAATAATAAATCGACAGCGTGCTGAACGTGGCGCTCTCGCTCATCGCCGGTTCCTTGAACAGATACCACGGCAGATTCGTCCCCACCAGCCAGCACATCAGACTGAACCGGGCGACCGGACCGGCAAATCCCAGCCGCGCCAGCATCCGCAGATTGGCCCACACCCCGGCCGCCGCCAGCAGGATCAGCGGCGCGCAGAAGCTGAACTGATTGAAAATCGCCCAGCCCTCGGCCGCGCGCCCGCGCTCCAGCCAGCCGGCCGCCCGCGCCAGCCAGACCGACGGCGCATACCCGATAATCCCGATCAGCGACACCCCGCAGGGATAACGCAGATGCTCGTACGGCAGGTGCCCTTCAATCACCAGCACGCGCGCGTATTCGAAATACTCCCGCCCGTCGCCCACGATCAACTGGTCGCTGTCGCCGGTGTAACTGGTGACCAGCAGCATCAGCGGCCCAAGCACGAAAAGGCCAATGATAAACGGGCGGAATCGGGCGGCCCAGAAATCCACCGTCAATGCGCGGCCCCGGGTGCTTTGCTTCGGTAGGCTCACGGCTCGCCGTCGCCCGGCGCGGCGGGATAGCGCCGCAGCAACCAGTTGCGCCGCGCCAGACCCCACAGCGAGACGTACAGATACAACCGGTCGCACCGCGCGTTCAGCTTGCGTTTGAACCGCAGCGCCGGCGTGTTGAACGCATACGAAATGCTGTAACAGACCGTTCGCCCCTCGGCCCGCAGCGCGCGATACAGCTCCGCGCGCAGATGCGGCACGAGGTTGTGGCCGCGCCGCGCGCGCGTCGTCGTCGCGCCGAACAGGTAGGCCTCATGCGGATGCAGCGGCCCCCGGCACGGCTCAAAATCCAGCTCCCCCGTATCGACCCACATGAACGCCGCCAGCTCCGACCCGACCCACGCCCCCAGGCAGCGCTGCCCGCGCGCCAGCCGCGCCCGCGTCTCGGCCTCGCTGAATTTGCTGTCGGGCAGCGCGCCGACCTGCGCCGCGTCCTCCGGCCCCAGCCACGCCAGCCTCAGGTTCTCCAGCCCGGCGACCGGCGCCGCGTCCGGCGAAACGACCGCCTCGCGCATGACGTAATACGGTGTGATCTCAAGCCCCGCCTTGCGCAGCACGTCCAGCAGCGTCTGAATCACCAGGCCATGGCGGATCACATCGCGCAGCTTGCGCCAGACGGACGCGCCGCCCGGCGCCGGCGTGGAACGGGGGCTGGGATCGGCCTGAGCCATGGTTTTCAATTTGTCATTGGAATTTGTGTCCGGCGATAAATCCAATGAAATTGAACGGAATCAGTTCAAGGATTCGTCAGCAGCGCTCGAACCTCGGCCGGGCTGTACGGCTCGCGCCCCAGCAGCCCGCCGATCCGCACGACGCGTTCGACCAGCGCGGCGTTGCTCGCCAGCGTCGTCCGCCCTTCATTGAGCCACAGGTTGTCCTCCAGACCGACGCGCACCCCGCCCCCGGCGGCCAGCCCCAGCGTATTGGCGACGAGCTGGCTGTGGCCGATCCCGCCGACCGACCAGTAAGCCCCCGCCGGCAGCGCCGCCCGCAGCGCCCCCACCGAAATCAGGTCCGCCTGCGCCCCCGCCAGATTGCCGACGATCAGGTTGACGTAGTACGGCTCCGGCACGAGTTGCTTGTCGATCAGATACTGCGCGACGTTGACCATCCCCAGGTCGAAGCACTCGAGTTCGGGCCGGATGCCGCGCGCCAGCATCCGCCGCGCGAGATCCTGGATCATCGCCGGCTCATTGATGCTGGCCGCGCGCGCGAAATTCAGCGAGCTCAACGTCAGGCTGGCGAAATCCGGCTTTACGTCACCCTCCAGCTCCAGCACCTGCGCCCGCTGCCAGAATTCATTGTGCAGCCGCCCGCTCGTCGACACGCAGATCAGCAGCTCCGGATGCCGCTCGCGCACCCCCCCGATGATCCGCGCATAGATCTCCTTGTCGTAGGTCGGGCGCCCCTCCGCGTCGCGCGCGTGCAGGTGGACCATGTTCGCCCCGAGCCGCACGCAGTCGTCGACGTCGCGCACGATCTCTTCGGGCGTCAGCGGCACGTGCGGCGTCATCTCGCGCGTCGGCACCATCCCGTTCGGCGTGAAATTAAGAATGAACCCGCCCATGCCGCTCCTCAAATCGTCCCTCGTCTCTCGTCCTCGTCCTCGCCGCCAACGACCTACGCCCCTTTACCCCTCGTTCGACACCCGCGGGTTCTTCTCCAGTTCGTCCGCCAATCGCGAAGCTCTGTCATATATCAATGCGCCCGCGCACGCAATCGTTCTGGCGCCATTTGCTCAAATTCCCCCCCCGTGCAAACGCCTTCTTCATCGAGTCCTCGTCCCTTTGCGTTCAATTTCCCATGGCCTTCCTCTTCCCCCTCCTCCTCTGCGATTTCCGATATCGGACGGTGATTTCCGAGTTAATTTTTCCACTTGCCGCGTAACGCGCTCCGGTCATATATTCTTCGCGGTCCGCACAGCGCAATGAAGGATGTTCCCCGGCGCCCGCGACGGAGTCCAACCCGCCCGCCGACTCCGTCTCGCTCCGGCTTGCGGCGTCCTCGCCGCCCCGCCGGGACCCGGACCGGATCTGGTCCTTTGAGGTGCATTCGCGGCACGCCTGCCGGCGACACGATTTCCAACTCCATAGTCGGTCTCGTGCCGATCGACGCGGCCCGGAGGGGCGCCGCGCCGTTCGCCTCCGGACGAGCCCTATCTGATAGTCGGGAGATTCGCGGTATGAACCTGCGTCACGCATCCGCCCGCCCGCTGGCGGCGGGATTGATCTCGGGCTGCCTGCTCCTCTGCGCCGCCGGCCTCGCCCACGCGGCCGAGGATTTCTACGAGGAGAACGACACCCGCGAGACCGCGGCCGACATCTCCGCCGCCGCCGGCGTGCGCCTCAGCTCCTGGAATGCCAGTTACGGCTATCAGAATGACGAGGATTGGTTCGCCATTACGGTTGCCCCGGGAAATGGTCGCGTCCAGGCCAGCATCGCGTTCAAGAACAAGGAAGGCAACCTGTCGCTCGACCTGTTCCCCGCCGCCGGCGAGGACTGGCTGACGACAAGCCGCTCGCTCGAGGATTATGAGCTGATTGATTTCAATGTCCTCTTTCCGGGCACCTATTACCTCCGCGTCAGCGGACCCGATCTGGGCACCCAGTACGATCTCTGGTGGAATGCCCTCCCGCTCGCTGGCGACGACCAGTATGAACAATCACCCAATAACTCGATCGCCACGGCCGTCAACGCCACCGGCTTCGCCGGCCACTGGTTGACCAACCTGGATGGCCCCGGCATTCTGCGCGATGTCGACTATTACCGCATCAACCCCACCGACGATGCGACGCGCGTCGTCATCGATGCGCGCTTCCACCACAGCGAGGGCGACCTCGATCTCCAACTCCTCGACGGCGCCGGCAACATCCTCGCGCAGTCGCTCGGTACCGGCGACCGCGAGCTGATCAACTTCGTCGTGCCGGCCGCCGGCTCCTACTACATCCGCGTCATCGCCGTCTCCTACAGCGGCGCCCAGGATTACAATCTCTATTGGAATCGTTATCCCGCCGCCGACGACGCCTACGAACACAATAATGGCGTCTCCGAGGCCTTCGACATCACCCCCCATGGCACGTTGCACCTCTCGACGCTGCGCGGCCAGGGCATCCAGGCCGACGAGGACACCTTCGCAATCCACCTGAGCAACGCCCCCCTGCGCCTCCTCGTCACCCTGCGGTTCAAGCACGCCGCGGGCAACATGGGCCTCCAACTCTTCGATCCCCAGGGCCTGCCGCTGGCCGTCGTCGATGGAACCGCCGATTTCGAAATCCTCGACGTGCTGATCAGCGATCCCGGTCTGTATGTTGTCCGCGTCTTCGGCGAGGACAGGGGCAATACCTACGATCTCTGGTGGGGCGCGACCGCCGAAGCGGGCGATGATTTCTACGAGGACAACGACACCCAGCCCTTCTCACGCACCCTCGTCACCACCCCGGGCCAGTGGCTGACCGATCTGAAGGGCCCGGGCATCATCCGCGACGTCGACTTCTACACCGTCAGCACCAACGCCCCCGATCAGTGGCTCCACGTCGTCTGTCTGTTCGATCACGACCAGCAGGACATCGATCTGCAGCTCTTCGATTCCATGGGAACGCCGCTGGCCGAATCGGTTTCCAGAACCGACTTCGAAAGCCTCCATGTCCAACTGCCGAACCAGGGCAATTATTTCGTTCGCGTCTTTCACTTCGGGCCGGGCGGCGGCACCTACAATCTCCTCTGGAACCGCGAGAGCGGCAACGACGACGCCTACGAGAATAACGACTCCGCCGCGGCCGCCTGCAACTTGTCCCCCTTCATGGGTCAACGCTTGAGCCGCATCATGGGCCCCGGCCGCCTGGGCGATCTGGATTACTTCACCTTCGACGTCCCCGAGGGCATGCTCACCCTCTTCCTCCGGCTGACCTATGATTTCTTCGCCGGCGACGTTAATTGGCGGCTCTATGACCCCGACCAGATGCTGATCGACGAGGGAACGAACCAGAGCAACGAGGAAACGGCACGGCTCACCCTGCCCAAACCCGGACGCTATACGATCCAATTCTACGGCCAGTACATGGGCAATCCCTACGATTTCGTCTACCGCTTCGGTCCAACCGGCGACGATACCTTCGAACAGAATGACACCCGCCTCGGCGCGTTCAATCTGGCTCCCCACGCCGGCGAATACCTGACCCAGATCGGCGGCCTCGGCATCCAGCTCGACGACGAGTGGTTCCGCATCCAGATGCCTGACGGCTTGACCCATCTCTTCGCGCAACTCATCTCCATCGCCGCCGACGGCAACCTCGACCTCGAGCTCTACGGCATCGGCGGCAATCTGGTCGACGCTTCGCGCGCAAACAGCAACTATGATCTGCTCGATTTCGAGCTGCCCCAGCCCGGCGAATACTGGCTGCGCGTCGTCGGCAACAACAGCGGCCAGGTCTACGACCTGCGCCATTACACCCTCGCCCCCGGCGACGACCTCTATGAGGAAAACGACACCCCGCAACAGGCGACGAACCTCAAGTTCCTCGCGGGAACCTACCTCTCGCTGATCAACGGCTTCGGCTACCAGACCGACGACGACTGGTTCACCGTCGAGACCGGTCCCAACGACCAGCGCCTCATTGTCGAGGTCCTGTTCAAACACGACCTCGGCAACATCGACCTGGAGGTTTACGACTCGACCGGCCAGACGCTCCTCGGCCAGCAGATCTCGCTCACCGACAACGAGGGAATCGACCTGCCCGTCTCCCCCAATACGGAATACAAACTGCGCCTCTACGGGGCCAACGTCGCGACCGCCCGCTACAACCTGTGGTGGGACGGCATGCCGCCGCATCCCTCGGGCGACGACAACTACGAACAGAATGACTCGCCCAACAGCGCGGCGAACCTCGCGCAGGCCGAGGGGCAGTGGCTCTCGACCTTCGACGGCGGCGCACGATGGCTCGATCGCGATTATTACCTGCTGCCGGTCCCGGCGGAGCGCGAGCGTGTCGTCGTCCACCTGCGCCATGACCTGGAAAACATCGATGCGGTTCTGCGCCTGTTCGACCCCGAGGGCGCCCTCGTGGCGCAGCACCAGAGCTCCGCCGACACGCTCGTCCTCGGCCACCTCGTGGATGGCCCGGGCGATTACATCCTCGAAGTCGCCCCCGTCACGGGACTCGACACATTCAACTACGACCTGATCTGGTGGGCCGTCGAACGCGGCAACGCCGTCGGCGGGCCGGCCTGGGCGGTCTATGAGTAGCCGCCGGCCAACTCAATCGTCCCCCGCCCCCGTCCCCGT
>MVZB01000153.1 GCA_002068205.1 candidate division BRC1 bacterium ADurb.BinA292 | reverse complement strand
ACCGCCGAGAACGATTGTTCCTCGTGGAAATCCAGCGACCGGACGGTGACGAGCTCGTCGGCGCGCGGGCGCAGGGCGATCCACACCGCGCGCTCGATCGCCATCGGCAGCACGAAGCCGCCGTTGTAGTCGGTATGCTCGCCGATGAGGTTGACGCGGCCGGGCGCGCGGACAAGGAATGCCGGTTCTGTGTGGAACCGGTCGCGAAACATTCTCACGACCTGCCCGGGGAGCGGGCTGGCTGGCGGCAGCGGCTGGGACGTCATCGGTCGGGCGGGCTCGCCGCGAAATGAATCTCGGCGACCGCGCGCAACCGGTTGGCGGCCTGCTCGGGTGTGATATCGCGCTGAACCTCGGCCAGCATTTCGTAGCCGACCAGGAATTTACGGATCGTAGCGGATCGCAGGAGCGGCGGGTAGAAGTGCGCGTGAAGCTGCCAATGGGCCGTGGCCTCGTCGCCGTCGTCGCCAAACGGGGCGCCGTGCCAGCCCATGGAATAGGGAAAGTCGATCTGGAAGAGGTTGTCGTAGCGGATCAGGAGGCGGCGGAGGATCTCGGCGAGGGCGCCGCGTTCGGAGTCCGACAGTTCCGGAAGGCGGCGGATCTGGCGCCGGCGGGGCAGCAGGAGGAGCTCAAACGGCCAGACCGCCCAGAACGGGACGACGGCGAGCCAGTCCTCGTTCTGGACCACAACGCGCTCCTCGCGGGCGAGCTCGAGCTGGGCGTAGTCCAGCAGGAGCGGACGGCCCTGGTCGGTGAAGTAGCGGCGCTGCTCCGCGTCTTCTCTGGCGGGCTCGTTTGGGAGGGCGTCGCCGGCCCAGATCTGGCCGTGAGGATGCGGGTTGGAGCAACCCATCAGCGCGCCCTTGTTTTCGAAGACCTGGACCCAGCGCCATTGGCGGCCCAGCTCAAGCGTCTGATCGATCCAGACGTCGACGACGCGGCGCACGGCGGCCTGGTCCATCCGCGCCAGCGTCAGGTCGTGGCGCGGCGAGAAGCAGATCACGCGACAAACGCCGCGGACGGTTTCCAGGGTCAGCAGCGGGTGGTCCGGGGCGTCCGCGGCGGGGGCTTCGGGCAGCAGGGCCGTGTAATCATTGGTGAAGACGAACGTATCGGCGTAGTGCGGGTTCCGTGCGCCGCCGGCGCGTTCGTTGCCGGGGCAGAGGTAGCAGGCGGGGTCGTAAGCGGGGGGCGAGTCGGCGGGGGGCGTTTCGCGGCCGCCGCGCCAGGGGCGCTGGGCGCGGTGCGGCGAGACGAGAACCCATTCGCCAGTCAGGGCGTTGCGGCGGCGGTGAGGAAGGTCGGCGGGGTTGAACGGGGCGTCGCGCATGCGCTGATCCGACGCGTGAACTCGGCCCGCATTGTGACAGCAAGCCCGCTGCCGGGCAACTGGCTTCGGTTCTGGTCGCAAGCGCTACGCCAGACGTTCGCGGATGGCGGCCCAGGCCTCGCGCGATGCGGTGCAGTCGCGCCGGGCGAGCGGGCAAGCGGCGCAGCGCGGCCTGGGTTTGCAGTAGAGATTGCCGATGCGGACCAGCTGCGCGTGATAGTCGTTGAACAGGGCGGCGTCGTGGGGGAGGCGCGCCGTGAACCAGGCGCGCGCCTGCTCGTAGTCGGCGCCGGGGGGAAAGAGACCGTGCCGCACGCCGATCCGCAGCGTGTAAGCGTCGACGACAAAACTGAGGCGACCGAGCGCGTAAAGCAGGATACTGTCGGCGGTCTCGCGGCCGACGCCGTGGACGGCGAGCAGTTGCGCGCGGAGTTCGTCGTCGCCCAGCCGGACCAGTTGGGTGAAGCGGGGTTTGCCGCCGGGCGCGAAGAACCGCGCGACGGAGTGGAGCCGGCGAGCCTTCACGTTGAAATAGCCCGCCGCGCGGATATGCGGCGCGATCTGATCCGGTTCCATGGCGGCGAGCCGGGCGAGCGACAGCAGTCCGGCCGCGCGCAGGCTTTCAATCGCTCGTTCGACGTTCTTCCAGGAGGTGTTCTGGGTGAGGACGGCGCCAATGATGATTTCATCGCGGCCGCGATCGGGGGCGGAGCGATCGGCGGGCCACCAGCCGCGCTCGCCGGCGGCGGCCCGCATGCGATTGTAGAGGCCCATCGCGATGGGGGATCTGGCGGCGGACGACGGCATCGGCTCCCGTGTGTCTTGTGGACCGCCTTCGCGGCGGATCAGAAGAAGGACGCCTGGCGCAGGATGGTGAGCTTGCGCTTGGCCCCCACCGAGACGATCGGGATGTGAACGCCGAGCAGTTGCTCGATGCGCGTGACGTAAGCTTGCGCCGGCCCGGGCAGCTCGCGGTATTCCGTGCAGTCGGCGATGGACGTTTGCCAACCGGGGAGTGTTTCAAACACCGGACGGCAGGCTTCGAGCTGGGTCAGGTCGAGCGGCATGCGCTCGAGTTTGCGCCCGTCGGGGGTCTCGTAATGGGTGCAGATCTGGATTTCCTCCAGGCCATCGAGGACATCGAGCTTGGTGAGCGCGACATGCTCGACGCCGCAGACCTGGACGGCGCGGCGGACGACGCAGGCATCGAACCAGCCGCAGCGGCGGGGCCGGCCGGTGGTGGCGCCGAATTCGCCGCCGTCGGCGCGGAGCTTCTCGCCCAGGGCGTTGTCCAGTTCGGTCGGGAACGGCCCCTCGCCGACGCGCGTGGTGTAGGCCTTGACGACGCCCATCACGCGGGTGATCGCGCGGGGGGGGACGCCGAGGCCGGTGCAGACGCCCCCCGTCGACGGATTGGAACTGGTGACGAACGGGTAGGTGCCGAAGTCGATATCAAGCAGGACGCCCTGGGCCCCCTCGGCGAGCACGCGTTTGCCCTCGGCGAGCGCGTCGTTGATGCAGGAGACCGAATCGCAGAGCATCGGGCGGATGAGCGGCTCGATCTGCCAGATCTGTTCGATGACTTCCTCGGCGTCGGGCAGTTGTTCGTCGAAGACGTGCTGAAACAGGGGCTGGTAGTAGCGCGCGAGTTCGCGCACCTTGCGCGCCAGGCCGTCCTTCCCGCGGTAGTCGCCGAGGCGGATGCCCTGGCGCGCGACCTTGTCGGCGTAGGCGCCGCCCATGCCGCGGCCGGTCGTGCCGATCTTGCCGCGGCCGCGCATCTTCTCCTGCGCCAGGTCGAGCATCTTGTGGTAGGGGAGGATCATGTGGGCGGCTTCGCTGATTTTGAGCCGGTCGCGGACGTTGACGCCGGCCGATTCGATCAGGTCCACCTCTTCCTGCAGCACGAGCGGATCGACGACGACGCCGTTGCCGATCAGGCAGGTGGCGTTGGGCTGCAGGATGCCGGAGGGAATCAGATGGAGGATGGTTTTCTCGTCGCCGACGATGATCGTGTGGCCGGCGTTGTTGCCTCCCTGGTAACGGGCGACGATGTCGGCTTCCGAGGCAATCAGGTCGGTGATTTTGCCTTTGCCCTCATCGCCCCATTGGCAGCCCAGCACCACTAGCAGCGGCATGACGCGGATCCTTTCGCGCGGTTTGAGGGAAGGGAGGCCGGACGGTCTGTCGCGGAAGCTTCCCCCGCCCAGAAACCCAATACAGTAGGGTGCGGACGCGGCCGTTGCAATGCAAAAGGGTTGTGTTACCGTGCGCGGCCCAGCAGCAGGGCCAGATCGATGAACTGGCCGCCGTGGGTCTGGTGGGTGTGGGCGGCGATGACGTTGCGCCCCGCGATCAGATGCGAACGCACGGCGTCGGTCAGGTTGGCCCCCCGATACTCGTCGATATGGCCCGCGGCCGACCAGATGAACGTGCCATTGAGGTAGACCTCGGTATCCTCGTCGTGGCGGATGACGAGGGCGGCGGCGTCCATCTCGAGGGCGCCGACGGTGAATTCCTGGCGGATCCAGATGTCGCTGGACTCCCATGGCGTGCCGGTGATGCGGTCGAGCCCGCGGCCCTGGCCGAAGCCGCCGGCGCCGGTCTTCCAGGCCGAAGCATCGAACTGGGGCGCGGTCCAGCCGTCGCCGGGCGGGTCGGTCGTGTAGCGCCAAAGGGCGGCGCCGTCATCCAGCGCGGAACCGACCAGCACGCTCCACGTCATGTCGACGTGCGGGGCGAACATCAGGGGCTCTTTTTCGTAAGCGGCCTCGCGCACGTTGACCGCGCGGATGCGGTCGATGTCGAACTTCGGCTTGCGGTCGTAGGTGTAGATGCCGTTGCGTTCCTGCTCGATATCGTAGAGCTGCGTATAGCAGAAGCCGAACATGGCGGGGTTGTCGAGCAGCACCTCGGTGAGGCCCTGGTAGCGGGCGTAGAACGCTTCGAGGGTCCGGGGATTGTTGCCGTAGCCCCAGCCGCCCTCGCCGGTGTTCCAACCGATGCCGCCGTATTCGCTCAGGAAAAAGGCCGTGCCGAGGTACGACTTGACGCCGTAGCGCGGGGGAAGCGAGTGGAGGAGGGGATCGAAAAAGCCCCAGCGCGCTCGAAAGGATTCGGGATCCTGATTATAGTCGTGGTCGTCGGTGACGAGGACGTCCTCGCGCGGGAGGCTGTGGGTCCAGCCGCTGGTATCGATGACGGGGCGTGTCGGATCGATGGCGCGGGTCAGTTGAAAGAGCGCGTTCTGGAGCGGACCGGCGCCATCGGTCTCGTTGAACGGGCACCAGCCGACGACGGCCGGGTGGTTGCGGTCGCGCTGGACCAGCTCAGTCCACTCTGTGATGACGGGCAGATGACCGCGCGGGTCGCCGTAGTTGAGGCCCCAGTTGGGGAACTCGCCCCAGACGAGGTAGCCGAGCCGGTCGGCCCAATAGAGGAAGCGTGGTTCGAAGACTTTCTGGTGGAGGCGCGCGCCGTTAAAGCCGGCCGCGAGCGAAAGCTCGATGTCGCGGCGCAGGGCTTCGTCGGTCGGGGCGGTCCAGATGCCGTCGGGGTAGTAGCCCTGGTCGAGCACGAGGCGCTGGAAGACCGGCTTGCCGTTGATGAGCAGCGCGGCGCCGTGGAGCGTGATCTCGCGCAGGCCGAAGTAGGTGTTCATCACATCCAGCGTTTCGTCGCCATCGCGAAGCTGAAGTTGCGCGTTGTAGAGGTGCGGATTCTCGATAGACCAGGCGATCGGATTCTGAATCTTCAGTCTCACGCGCGTATTCAGTCGATCCGCGTCGGTCCGACCGAAGGCTTGCGTGTCGGAACGATATTCCTCACCCGGCAGGACGCTCACCCAGAGCTGCATGCCCGGTCTGGCGCCGTCCACTTCGGCCGAGAACTCCACCTCGCCCGTCTTCGGATCGCCCGTGATGCGGAGGCCGCGGATGAAGGACGAGCCGACGCGTTCCAGCCAGACAGTCTGCCAGATGCCGGTGACGCGGGTGTAGACCGCGCCGTGGCTCTCGGGGCGGTGCGACTGCTTGCCGGTGGCCTGGATGCCGCTGGCGGTGTCGTCGAAGCAGTGGATGATGACGGCGTTGTCGCCGGGCTGGAGCGCGTGGGTGATCTCGAAAGCGAATGGGGCGCTGCCGCCGACGTGCTCGCCGACATGTTGGCCGTTGACCCACACGTTCGTGCGCCAGTCGGCCGCGCCGATGTGGAGCCGCACGCGACCGCCTTGCCATGTTGCGGGCATCTGAAACGTGCGCCGATACCAGACGTGCTGGATGAAGCCCGTGCGGTTCAAGCCCGAGAGTTCGCTCTCGCGCGGGAAGGGGACGATGATCGTGTCGGGATACGCCGCGTCACCCAGAAATGTCTGCTCCGCATCATCCGTCTCGGCGAATTCCCATGGGCCGTTCAGATTGAGCCACGCGTCGCGCTGCATATCGGGCCGCGGGTGTTCAGGGCGGGGGAGGTCGGAAGCGGGAGACAGGTTGGAGACCACGAAAAAAGACAGGGAGAGGAGGATGGCCGAAAGGATGCCGTGTGAATAAACTGCCTTGTGCTCTGGCATGGTCATCTTTCCTTTTCGACGGGATCGGGTGAGGTTCGCGCGAAAGCCAGCAGTCGCATGGATTCTTCGAGACTGATGAAGTCGCGGCACGTGCCGATGTATCGCCTGAGCTGCGCCGAACGCTTGCTCCGATTGAATTCCGCGATGGCGGTGACGACCGCTTCACGCCTGGTCCGCGCCCCTGTCAAGCGCATCAACTCCTTCAGCATCACGCCTGGGACTCCAATGGTCAGCTTCAAGTGCATTGCCCTCCCAGTATCCGTCGCGGGATGGACGCCGTCGGCCCGCAAGGCTGCCGGCGCCCGAGCAAAACCGGATCGAAGTTCATTGCCTGATCCCGCCCGAAACTTTTGGCCCTTGCCTCAAATTCCATTCGCGGGCATCGGTGATCCAGCGCCGCAGTCCGACGAGCCTGTCATTGGATGCTGTCGTGATTTGGTAGTCGGGTCGCAGGAAGGACGATGAGTAGCCTCCATAGGAGAGCTGCACATGCCAACCATGGGTCTCCTCCGCCGCCTCATATCTCCAACCCTTCCCGTCCGCAAGCATGGGAGACGAGAACGGATCGAAAGCGTAGGTGAAAGGGGAGTTGGCGTAGAGTGTATAGTCTTCATAACGGAGAAACTGTAGCCGGAGCGTGGGGGCGGCATGCAGCAGCTCTTCAATCAGTTTGACGATCTCAACCGCCTCTTCCGCGTTCCGCAAAAACAACCGTTTTGAGACGAGCAATCGTGCCATGGGATCGTTTTCAAGCATCTTGCCCTCATATTGAAGTTTCACCTGCGTTTCCCAGAATCCAGCGAGCGCAATGACGCGACTTGTCGCCGTATCGGTGATGAATATCTCGGGTTCGTTCTCGGCGGCGAATGGCCTGACATGGACGAGACAGCCCTCCAGATACTTGTCGATCAAGGGGGTCTGGACGCGGACCTGGAAATCTCCCTCTTTCGCGCGGACTGCCCGATCCGTCTCGGCGTCCTTGAGAAAGTGGGGAGGCGCGAAACGCTCTTCGTCCGCCACCGGTTGAGCTGTGAGCCACAGGGACTGCGTACAGATTAGCATCAGCAGCGCTGGCCGGGCGACGGGTATCCGCTGAAACATGGCTCGCCTCCATCGATCAAGTTGAGATGTTGATGACCAAGTGTCTCCGAAGTGATAGGGATACGCCAACGGAAATCTCTATCATGAAAGCGGCTGGAGATTCTGGAATCGGTCGGATCCGACGGATTTCGGTGGACCGGGGGCGGGTGTTCGCTGCCGCGCGGGGCAATAGAATCCGGATTGTGCGGCGAAGGGCGCGTGAATATTCTAGGGGTGGCATATCTGCCCCCTATGTTTCGCGTTGCCGCGGAGCTGAACACCCATGTCGCGATTCCTGCCGATTTTGCTCCTCATCGGTTCCAACCTGTTCATGACGTATGCCTGGTATGGTCATCTGCGCGACCTGCGCCACCGGCCGTTGCTGATCGTGATCCTCATCAGTTGGGGAGTCGCGCTGCTGGAATATTGCCTGCAAGTGCCGGCCAACCGGATCGGCGTGAACCTCTACAGCCTGGGCCAGCTCAAAGTACTGCAGGAGATCATCACGATGAGCGTGTTTGCGGTGTTCGCCGTCGTCTACATGCGCGAGCCGCTGCGGTTGGATTTTCTGTGGGCGGGCCTGTGCATGGCGGGCGCAGCGTGGTTTATGTTCCGGGGGCAGCAGGTCACCGTGTGACCCGGCCCGGCGGCGCGCCGGGCGCCATGCCGGGGTTACCGGTAGCGCGACCAGCCGCGGGCGGGGGTGCGCCCCTCGCCCGCCGGCGGATCGGCT
>MVZB01000152.1 GCA_002068205.1 candidate division BRC1 bacterium ADurb.BinA292 | reverse complement strand
GGAAGCTGCATGGTCAATGCGCCGCTCGTTGCCTCCCCCGCCGCCATCGTTCCTTCAACCGGTTTCAGCGAGGCGGCGAACGCCTTGAACGCCTCGGCCTGCGACTGCACGACGTCGGGCGGACCCGTCATCTTGATGAATATCGCTTCCCCCGGCCGCTCAACCACCACCCCGTGCAGCATCGCCTCGCCCCGCGAGGCGCCGCCCATCCCGCGAAACTCTCCGGTGAAACTCACGAACACCCCCTCGCCCCCGGCCGCCTCGATCTTCGGCAGCCCCGCCAGCTCGGCCTCGGTGAGCGGCGCCAGGCCGAACTGCCCCCGCCAGCGATTGATGTTCGCCGCCAGGCCGCCGCCCGTCCCTTCCAGCCGCGTCACATAGATTTCGGTCTCTGGATGCCCCGTCACCGTGAAATTCGGATTACGGAACTCGGCGGGCGGAAGCTCCGTCCACCCCTCGGGCGCTTCATAGCTGAACGTCACGGCCGCGGGCGTCGGCGCGATCGCCGCCGACGGGGCGAATCCGAACCGTTCCGCGTCGCTCGCCGCCGCCGTCCCCCAGCGCTCCCCCGCCGGCAACTCGCGGACCTCCTCGATCGCGACCGACTCGTTGTTCGCCCCGCAACCGGCCGCCATCGCGAAACCCACGCCCGCCGCTATCATCGTCAAATGCCTCACAAGGCTCTTCAGGCCGAGTCCGGTCGATCGCATCGCCGCCATTTCCTGTTCTATGGAATGTGGGATCAACTGACCGAGGCCGGCTCGCGCCGCGGCCGCCTCTCATGCTGCATCTGCGCCAGCAGCGCGGCTCCCAGCACGCCGGCATCGTCCCCCAGCGCCGCCGGAACCAGCCGTAGCGCCCCCACGGCCGTCGGGAACGCATGCGCGGCGAGCACCTCGCGCACCCGATCCACATACGCGCTGCCCAACGCCTCCACGACGCCCCCGCCCAGGATGATGCAGTCCGGGTTCAGCAGATTCGTCACCGACGCCAGTCCCCGGCCCAGGCATTCGGTCGCCCCTTCAAACACCCGGACGTACGACGGATCCCCGGCGCTCAACTTCTTGCGGAATTCCTTCGAGCGGATCAACTGCCCCTTCTCGATCACTTCCGGGATCTCACGATCCCGTTTCTTGCTCTCATTCAACAGGTCGCGCGTCATCGCCGTCCGCGACGCGAAGGCCTCCAGGCAGCCCCGCCGCCCGCACCCGCACACCGGGCCGTTCGGGTCCAGGCACATATGGCCGATCTCCCCCGCGATGTGACTGGCGCCGTCATAAAGCTGGCCGTTGATCACCAACCCCCCGCCGATTCCCGTCCCGACGAACACCCCGATGCACGAGCGCGAGCCCTGCCCCGCGCCGAGCACATATTCCCCCCACGTGCCGGCGTTGACATCGTTTGACAGGTAGCTCGGGATCCCGAGCCGCTCGCTCAGCCAGGCCGTCAGCGCGACTTCCTTCCACTGGAGATTGGGCGCCTCCAGAACGACCCCTGTTTCCGGATCCAGCGGGCCGGGCGCCCCGATCCCGGCGCAGGCGATCGCCTCCGCCGAGCCCGACGCAAGCTGGAGCGCCTCTTCCGCCGTCTGTGCAATTCGCTCCAGCACGGCCTCCGCCCCCAGCTCCACCTTGGTCTTCTTCTTGGCGCGGCTGAGGATCGCGTTGTCCGGGCCGATCACGGCCGCCAGGATCTTCGTCCCGCCCAGATCGATCCCGAGCTTCCATGGGCGGTCGGTCATGAACTCTCTCCATGGGCAAAATGGTATCCGCGGCGTGAACCGGAAAACCCCCAGCACCGGCCCCGGGCAACCATGCGCGCCTCATTATAGTCCCCAATCGCACCGCAGCCTAGGCCAAACCCGAGAGTCCGCGAAGCAGAGGGCGGAGAGAAGCCCGCAGAGGGAATCCCGGCCGCACCATCCACGCTTGACCACGATTGTTGAGGCGGATATCATCCTCTCAAGTCGGAAAGAGCGCGAGTTCGACCGGCGGAGACTGCAAGCCCTGCTGATTGGAACGTGTAAGTTCACTCTGGCCCGTGGGTCAGGGGAGCCCAAGCCGACCGATTTGCCGCGTTTGCAGCGCGGTTCGCGGAGGGCGGGCCGTCCCGCCCGGTTCCGCCCCGTAAGTCGCGCGACAAAGTCTGGGCCGGCCGCAACGGCCGAACCGACGGGGAAATGCGGCGCTTCCCCCCGCCCCGCTCTCACCTTTGGCTGCACAACATGAATCGTCGCCGTTTTGTTCAGTTAAGCCTCCTCCTCTCCCTCCCCAGTCTGGCGGCCCTGCCCAGCCTCTCCCCCGCGGCGACCACCACCGCCGCCACCCGCTCCGTCTACCGCCTGTCGGTTCGCGGACGCCGCGGCTCGCGCGCGGCGAAAAGCCATTGCAACAACAAGCTGTTCGCCAGCGCCGAGGCGGCCGATCGCAACCGTGCCCATCGCGGCGACCACGCCCGCATCGTCAGTTTTCAAATGAGCGAAGAGGATTTCTCCACCCTTTTCAGTCATTCCGAGGTCGCCGATTTGCGCCGGCTGAAGCGTTCCTCGGCCGGTCTTTGGCGCGATTACCGTTGATCCCATCCACCCTCCGGCTAACGCCCCCGGCTCTGATTCCGCTTTTCCCTGCTTCAACCCGCGTGCTAGCATGTTCCCTGATGGCCGGCCGCCTGACGCAACCGGCGTCGCCCCACAGCGCGCAGCCTCCATCGGAAAAGGATTCGCATCATGTTCGGCATCGGTCAGACTGAACTTATCGTCTTGCTCGTCATCGTTCTGCTGATTTTCGGGCCCAAAAACCTCCCGCGCCTGGCGCAATCGATCGGTCGCTCGGCCCGTGAACTGAAGAATGGCTTGAACGGCATCACCGAGGACCTGAAAGACAGCGCCCACGAGGATCGCAAGGAAGCCTCCGCACAGCCCGCCGTGCGCAGCCCGGAAGGGACGCGCGTCGAACGCAACGAGGGCGAAAAGTCCTGAACGGCGCGTCGCGCCCCGCTGCCCGGCCCCGCTTCTCTACCCTGACCCCTCCCCGTTGCCCAGGCCCTTGGGATGGATTCAAACCCTGATCGCGAAATGTCCCTCATCGGACATCTGACTGAGTTGCGCACGCGACTCATCGTCTGTCTGCTGGGGCTCGCCGCCGGCGTTTTCCTCGCCTTCTTCATTGCCGACCCGGTCCTCAGCCTGCTGACACGCCCCATCAAGGGGATGGCCCGCGAACCCGATCGCACCGCCGCGTTGGAACTTCATCTCGCCCCCGACGGTACGTTGTCCGCGCGCGCGCCCGGCGATCTCTCTCAGGTCTCCATGCGGCACTTCGTCCTCGTGGTGGAGGACGATCCCCTCACCACCGCAACCGAAGGTGGACGCCTGCTCATCGGCGACCCCCCCACCCAGCGGTTCTACTACCACAGTCCGCTCGATCCGATCATGATCAAGCTCAAGGTCGCCATGGTTGTCGGCGTCCTGCTCGCCCTGCCGCTGATTCTCTGGCAGGTGTGGCTCTTCATCTCGCCGGGGCTCACGGCGGGGGAACGCCGCGTGGCCAAACCGATCCTGATGGGCGCCGTCGTGCTCTTCCCCATCGGCGCCGTCTTCGCCTATGGCGTCATCGCCCTGCTGCTGCGCGTCATGCAGCACTATGCCCCGCCGGATATCGATCCACTGCTTAATATATTTGATTATTTACGCGTTATGACAACAATGATGTTGGTCTTTGGAGTTGTTTTCGAACTTCCACTGGTTGTCGCGATCGCCGCCCGCGTCGGCCTCGTCACCCCCGCCTGGCTCCAGACCTATCGCCGCCATGCCTACGTCGTCCTCGCCGTCGCCGCCATGGTCCTGACCCCCGCCGACCCCTACAGCATGCTCATCGCCCTCGTCCCCCTCATCGGCCTCTATGAACTGTCCGTCGCCCTGGCGCGGCCGATGGCCCTGCTCCACGAACGGGACGCCAGGGCCGCGGCTTTCGTCGACTGAGTCCATCTGCGCATTCGACTTGCCGCCAACGCGCGTGCTACAGTTCCCCCATCGCCCTGATCGCCGCGGCTGGCGGCGGGAGGCCCCCATGCAGGCACTTGTGAAATTCATCGCAATCGCCCTTTTGGCCACGTTTGGCTTGACCGGCTGCTCCTTTCATCTGTTCGGACCGCCGAAGGATACGTTCTACGAGACCGTGCTCGACCGCTTTCCCGACAACCGCGCGGCCCTCTTCGGCCAGGGCCAGGTTCTTCTCCGCAACGGCCAGTATCAGGAAGCCCTGCCTTATCTGAAGCGCCTGACCCGGCTGGAGCCGGACAACCAGCAGGTGTGGCTGACGCTGGGCCGGGCCTATCTCGAGGCACGCGATGGCCTCCGCGCGGAGCGGGCGTTCCGCCGGGCCATTAGCATCCGGCCGACGATGGACGGCGAGTTGGGTCTCGGCAACGCCCTCATGCTCCAAGGCGACCTGAGCGCCGCCCGGTCCGTCGCCGACCGCATCGCGGTAACCTACGGCGAATCGGCTTACTTGTGGCGTCTGCGCGGCGATATTGCCTTCATGGCCGATGATCCGGCTGAGGCGGCCCGGGCCTACAACGAAAGCCTCGCGCTCGACCCGGCCCAGCCCAGCGTCCAGGAACGCCTGGCCGATCTTTCGGACCTGGTTCAAGTTAGTCAACATTAGGAGGGTGTTTCACGTGGAACGACGGACGGGCGATGTTTCACGTGGAACGCAGTGCGGATGACCCAGACAATCGCGATCTCCAATCAGAAAGGCGGCGTCGGCAAAACGACCACCGCCGTCAACCTGGCCGCCTGCCTCGCCGATCTCGGCCACCGGACCCTGCTCGTCGATCTCGACCCCCAATCTAACGCCTCCAGCGCCCTCGGCTTCGACTCCAATCGCCTGGACGCCTCGATCTACGACGCGCTTCTCGATCACGCCGCGCCGACCGTCCATCCTCTCGACGCCCAGCATTCCAATCTCTTCCTTCTCCCCTCCTCGATGGATCTGGCCGGCGCCGAATTCGAACTCATCGATCGCGAGGGGCGCGAAACCGCCCTGCGCGACGCCCTCGCCCGCCTCGACCAGCCCTTCGACTATATCCTCATCGATTCGCCCCCCAGTCTCGGCCTCCTGACGCTCAATGCCCTGGTTGCCGCCCGCTGGGTCCTCATCCCCGTCCAGGCCGAATATCTCGCGCTCGAGGGCCTCTCCCGCATGGTTCAGACCATCCAGCGCATCAACCGCAAGCAGAATCCGGAGCTCGAAATCCTCGGTCTGCTCGCCACGCTCTACGACTCGCGGACCAACCTGGCGCATCAGGTCCTGGAGGAGCTCCGCCGCGCGTTCCCCGACAAGGTTTTCTCCACCCCCGTCACCCGTTCCGTCCGGCTGAGCGAGGCCCCCAGTTACGGCCAGACCATCCTGCGCTACGACGCCCGCTCGTCCGGAGCCCTGCAATACCAACAAATCGCCCAGGAGGTGATCCATGTCTGTGAAAAAGCGAGCCTTGGGTCGAGGGCTTGACGCGCTGCTGGGCGCCGACAGCGCACCAACCGCCGTGGCGACCGTCCCGGACGTCCCCGCCTCCGCGATTGTGATGATCGACGTCAGCCGCATCACGTCCAACCCCTACCAGCCGCGGCGCCACTTCGCCCCGGAAGCCCTGGAGGAACTCGCCGCCTCGATCGAGCAGAACGGCATCCTGCAGCCGCTCGTCGTCCGCCGCGCCGCCGCCGCCGGCCAGTTTGAACTCGTCGCCGGCGAACGCCGCTGGCGCGCGGCCCAGCGGCTTGCCCTCGCCGAGGTGCCGGCCATCGTCCGCGAGTATACCGACCGCGAAATGCTCGAGCTGGCGCTGATCGAAAACCTGCAGCGTGAAGAGCTGAACGCCGTCGAGGAAGCGCGGGCCTATCGCCGTCTGATCGACGAATTCGGCCTGACGCAGGAACAGGTTGCCGAGCGCGTCGGGAAGTCCCGCGTCGCCGTCACCAACTCGCTCCGACTCCTGCGCCTCTCGGACCGCCTCCTGGGCTGGCTGGACGATGGTTCGCTCTCGGCGGGCCATGCACGCGCCTTGCTAGGCTTGGATAACGAGGGCTTGCAGTTGGCTTTGGCCCGTGAAATCATGACCAAAGAGTTGAGTGTCCGCGAGACCGAACGCCGCGTCCGCACGCTCAATCAGGCCCCGAACCCCCAACCCAAGGCCCAGACTCCCACCGTGGACATCGACACGGCCGACCTGGAAGAAAAACTGACGCTCCACCTGGGACTCCAGGTCAAGATCCACCCCCGGACAAACACGACCGGCCGGATCGAGGTCTTCTATTCGTCGCTGGATGAGTTCAGTCGCGTCTTCGATCACCTTGGAATCTCTCTGGAACAGGAACTGTGAACCCATGAAAGCCCGCTTCGGCTCGCACCCGTCCGGCCGCGATCTTGACTACCTCCCGCCAGCGTCACGCTACCGCATCGCGCTGATGTTCCTCCTCTTTCTCGTCGGCACAGCGACCATCGCGCTGGCCCAGACCGCCCCCAACTCCAATCTGCAGAACTGGATCGGCGTCGACCCGATCGCCATGCTGTATGACTCGGACATCATCGGTCAGGCGTGTCTGATTATTCTGGCCGGTTTTTCGATCATCAGTTGGATGGTGATTGTCTATAAGTATCTCCACATCCGCCAGGCGAGCACCCAGACCGACGCCTTTGTCGAAGTCTGCAACCAGGGCAGCGGCGAACTGGAGGAGGCCTTCCGCCTGGCTTCAAACTTCCCGGATTCCCCGCTGGCCCAGATCCTCCGCGAAGGCTACCTCGAACTGGAGATCGAAAACTGGTATCGCGACGGCTACGACCTGGATCCCCAAGCGCGCCTGGACATCATCAAGGTCAGCGTCGAGCGCGTCTTCGAACGGACGATCACCAGTGAAATCAATCATCTGGAAAGCAAACTGGTCTTCCTCGCCACGACCTCCAGCGTCTGCCCCTTCATCGGACTGTTCGGCACGGTCTGGGGGATCATGGGAACATTTCAGACGGCCATGAGCGGCAGCCAGGCCGTGGCGCTCAGTTCGCTGGCGCCGGGCATCTCCACCGCGCTGCTCACAACCGTCGGCGGCCTGTTCTGCGCCATCCCCGCGTCCGTCATGTATAACTACTTGACGCACCGCGTTCGCATGCTCATCTCGCGCATGGACGCCTTCGCCCTCGAGCTGGGCAACGTCGTCCAGAAACAGGTCATGAAGCAAGGGGCGATGGTTTGAACCATCGAGGGAGCAACCGACATGCGCCGACACCGCCGCGATCTCGAAATCCTTTCCGACATGAACCTGACGAACCTGCTGGATACGGCGTTCATCCTGCTCATGGCGTTCATGCTGGTTGCGCCGATGCTCAAGACCGGCATCGACCTCAACCTGCCGCGAGTCGGCGCCGGCCAGCTTCAGGGTCAGCAGAAAACCGTCACCATTTCGATCGCCAAGCCTCAGGTCGAAGGCCAGTCCGAGCGAATCTACGTGGATGACGCGCGCGTCACCTACGAAGAGCTCGAGGAGAAACTGGCCGAGACCAAGCGCAATTACCAAGCCTTCAGCGTGGCGATTGAAGCCGACGCCGAGGCCACGTATCAAAGCGTCGCCCGCGTCCTCTCCCTGCTCAAGGCGATGCAGATCACGTCCGTCGGGCTTGTCACCGACCCGGCCGCCTCCAACCAGCAGGCCGGCTCCGCCGCCGCCCCCGAGCCCGAGGATCAATCGGAGTAGCGACTCGTGACGCGCTCGCTGTTCGTCTCCATCTTCGTGCACTGCCTGCTGGTGGTGGGGCTGCTCGTCCTGAGCCGGCTGGCGCCCCCCGTCGAACGGATGGAGTCGCTGACGGTCGAGTTGATCAGTGCGGTGCCGCTCCCCGCCGAACCCCTGCC
>MVZB01000151.1 GCA_002068205.1 candidate division BRC1 bacterium ADurb.BinA292 | reverse complement strand
GGTGCAGCTCGCGCTCAAAGACCTCCTTCATCGCCCCGGTGACGTGGCCAACCAGCATCTCCGCCTGCCGGTAGCGACACAACTGCTTCACTTGCTCTACGCCGACCTGAATGTCGGCCATCAGCGGCCGCCCGCAGAACGTCATCGCGTTCCACAGCGGCGCATCGCCGCCGCGAATCGCCTCGCGGACCAACTGCTGGTAGGGCAGATACTGGTTGACGATATCGCCCCCGGCCGGGGCGAAGCCGATCAGATAGCGGCCGAAGATCAGCAGGTAAAGCGCGCAGAGCAGCAGCAGCGCCGGCCGGGCGCGGCGGGGGGCAATCGTCGCTGCCGGACCCTCGCTCAGCATGCGCGCGACCCGCCGTCAGCGCCGGTTTCCATCGAGCCAATGACCCACGCGTCGAGCATCGCTACAGATCGACCGGCTTTTCTTCGAGCCACTGAAATGAGCGGACCATGCGTTCCACGTCCTCATGTTCCTGGTCGCTGGATTCGACCGGCTGCTGATAAGCCAGACAGACCACACGGCCGACGGCGCCGGTATGCCAGATGCGCCAGCGGTCGCCGAGGTTGTCCCGCAACTGGACGTAAGACCCCTCGCCCTGCCCCACCGGCTCAATGCCGACCGCGTTCGTCTCGACCGGGTTGCCGAGCGCCCGCGCCAGCTTGCGGGCGTATTCGACCAGTTCGGGCCGCGAGGGCGGCTGGCGCTGGCCGCGCCGAAAATAGAGCGAGATGTTGAGCGCGCCCTGCGGCTCCGCCTCGCGGTAGACGCTGGTGATCCCTTCCTCCTGGTTCCACGCCCAGCCGGTCGGCACCGCCAGCGAGCACCACCCGTCGATCATCAGCCGTGTCGGTCGCTCGTTCCCCATCTCGTCCCCCACGCAAAGATCCGTCCCTCGCCCCTCGTCCTTACTCGAAAATTTGTCCCCTATTCTCCGGTTACTTGGATTGGTTCTGCCGTCCCTATGGGACTCGGTCGCTCTGGGGATCCCGGTTCCCGCCACTGACGTGGCGGCCTGAAGTCTGCCGTCCCTGACGGGACTGCTCTGCGGGAGGATCCGGCAAGGCTTGAAGCGGTCGAATCGGTCGTTCCCTCCCCATTTTCATCCCTCGTTGCGAACCGCCGGTTCATGAACAACTCGTAATCGCTCCCGAAGGCCTGCCCGAAAATCCGGCTCCCGGCGCTCGTCCCTCGTCCTCGGCTCTCGAAAACCGGCCGTTTTGTCCCTGGTTCCGCCCCCCCGGTCATGAGCTATTCGATGCGATCGATCCCCCTCAATTTTCTTCCCAACCACCCCCTCGAAAGCTACAGTAACCTCCACCCTGGAGCGATCCGAACATAGCCATCCCGTTCGCGCCCCACTCTAAAGGTTCTCCCGTCGTTGAGCCAAGAAGATTCCCCCCCCGCCGCCCCGGCCGCTCCGCGCTTCTCCGTCATTGTTCCGGTGCGCAATCGGCCGGCCGACATCCGCCGCTGCGTCGAAGCCGTTCACGCCCTCGACTTCCCCCGCAAGGCCTATGAATTGATCGTGGTCGACAATGGCTCCACCGACGCCACGGCGCGCGAAGCGCGCGCGGCCGGCGCCCGCGTGATCCATGAACCGATCGTCAACCGCTGCCGCGCGCGCAACCTGGGCGCCCTGGCCGCCCGCGCCCCGTGGCTCGTCTTCCTCGACAGCGACTGCGTCCCCGATCCGGACTGGCTCGCCGCGTTTGATGCCTTCCTGGAGAATCTGTCGCCGGCCGACCGTGAACGGACCGCCATCGTCGCCGGCGCCGTCCTCGATGTCCCGCCCGCCAACGTCGTCGAGGAATACATCGCGCGGCGCGGCTGGTTCGACCAGGAGAAATACCTGCGCCAGCAGGAGCGGTTCGTGCGCCCCTTCGCCCTCACCGCCAACCTCATGGTGCGCCGCCGCGTCTATCTGGCCCTCGGCGGGCTCGACCCCGGCCTCCCCTACCCGGGCGAGGACGCCGACTTCTGCTGGCGTGTCGCCGATGCCGGCTATCGGCTGAGTTACGCCCCCGAGGCGCGCGTAACGCATCATCACCGCGCCACGCTGCGCGCGCTCTGGATCCAGTCGTGCCATTGGGGCATCGGCCAGGCCGATCTGTTCGTCAAGTGGCGCTCGCGCTGGCGCGCCTGGTGCTGGTTCAAACCGGTGCTGCTGGTCTGGGCCGCCAAGGGCTTGCTCAAATCCCCGTGGCGTTGGCTGCGCGGCCGGACGCCCTTCGAGCGGCGCGAGCCGTGGCTCGATTTTCTGGCCAATTCGGCGATGCTCTGGGGGCGCTTCTGGGGGGGCTTGCGCCGCGGCACGCTCGTCTTTTGACCCGCGCGCCCGCTTGCAAAGGCTGGGCCTTTCCCCTAAAATGTGGCCTCTGACGGGTCTGGACACGGGGGGCGGAGACGAAATGCCTGTCAGCCACCGATGCTCGCCGCGACCGGCCGGGCGCAACACCGACGCATCCCTTGCACGCTGAATTTCGGAAGAAGGACGTAACATGGCAGACCAAACCGATCAGGCCACTTTGAGCAAAGTGGAGTTCATCAAGGAAAACAGCGATGGCCTGCGCGGGACGATTGAGGAGGTCCTCAACAGCGACGCCAGTCATTTTGAAGAGAACGACCTGCAACTGCTCAAGTTCCACGGCTCCTATCAGCAGGACGACCGCGACCTGCGCGCCGAACGCCGCAAGGCCAAGCTGGACAAGGCGTGGATCTTCATGGTCCGCGCCAAAATCCCGGGCGGGCGCGTCACCGCCGAGCAGTTCCTCGATATGCTCGACCTGGGCTGCAAGGTCGGCAACGGCTCGATCCGCATCACCTCGCGCCAGGGCATTCAGTTCCACGGCGTCGGCAAGGAAAACCTGCGCTACACCATCCGCCGCATCAACCAGACGGCGTTGAGCACGCTGGGCGCCTGCGGCGACGTCAACCGCAACGTCATGTGCTGCGGCCTGGTCGACCAAGACTGGCGCCGCTCGCTCGGCATGGAGCAACTCTGCCTGCAGGTCGCCGATCACTTCACCCCCCACGCCACCGGCTACTGGGAAATCTGGTGCGACGGCGAACGCTTCGGCCAGAAGGTCGAACACACGACCCACGAGCCGATCTATGGCGCGCGCTACATGCCGCGCAAGTTCAAGATCGCCGTCACCGTGCCCGAGGACAACTGCGTCGATGTCTACACCAATGACCTCGGCGTCGAGGTCGTCCACCATAATGGCCGGGTCATGGCCTACGATCTGATCGTCGGCGGCGGGATGGGCTTCGCCCATGGCAACGAGGCGACCTATCCGCGGCTCGGCACCCGCATGGTGCGGGTCACGCCGGCCGAACTGCTCGAAGCGCTCGAAACGGTCTTGAAGATCCAGCGTGACTATGGCGACCGCAGCGACCGCAAGCATGCCCGCCTCAAGTACGTCGTCGAGGAGCGCGGCGCCGAGTGGTTCCGCGACGAAATGCGCCGGCGCACCGGCCGCAACTACCCCGAGGCCGGCCCCCTGCCTCCGTACAAGGTGCTCGATCACCTGGGCTGGGAGCAGCGCTTCGACGGCCGCTGGAACGTCGGCATTCACATCGATGACGGCCGCGTGCGCGACCGCGACGGCGCGCCGCTCATGACCGGACTGCGGCGCATCGTCGAGCGCTTCCGGCCCCAGGTCCGCATGACCCCCCGCCAGGACGTCGTCCTGGTCGGCATCGACGAGAAAGACCGGCCCGAGATCCAACGGCTCCTCGACGAGCACGGCCTGGAGACCGACGCCGGGCTGAAGCGGATGCGCCGGCTCTCGATGGCCTGCGTCGCGCTGCCCACCTGCGGCCTGGCACTGGCGGAATCCGAACGCTACATGCCGTCGCTCCTGCGCCAGCTCGATGCGCTCGGCGTGGGCGACGAACCGGTGGAAATCCGGATGACCGGCTGCCCCAACTCCTGCGTCCGCAGCCCGCTGGCCGAGATCGGCGTCGTCGGCCGCGGTCCCGGCAAATACGCCCTTTATCTGGGCGGCAACCAGGAAGGGACCCGCCTGGCCTTTCCCTTCCTGGAGCGGGTGGACGATACGCAGTTGGCGCAGGTCATCTTCCGCCTGATCGATGCCTGGCGCCGCGAGACCGGCCGCGCCGCGTCGTTCGGCGATTGGAGCACACAGAAGGGATGCCAGGCGCTCGAGCCGATTGCCGCGCTCGACTGAACGGCGCGTTCCCATGAGCCCGTTTCAATTCCCCGACGTCCCCTACACGATCGAAAAAATCATGGAGTCGATCCGTGTGCAGATCGTCGAGGGCGCCGCGGAAACAGAACCCGAAAGCGCACACCCCCCCAACGAACTGACCCCCACGGCGCCGCGGCCACTGGTCGACACCGGCGACCCGCTGTCCCAACTGGCGGCGCAGGTCGATCTCCTGCGCCAGCGTCAGGGGCTCGATCCCGGCTACCGCGTCCGCTCGCACCGCCTCGTCCTGGGGCCGCTGATCAACCTCGTCAAGCGCGTCATCCACTGGGGTTCGCGGCCCTACACCGATGCAATCCGGCGCCGCCAGGAAGCCTTCAACGACGTCGCCGTCCAGGCCCTGCGCGAAGTGATGATCGAACTGGAGCGCGCGCGCCGGCAGATCGCCGACACGCGCGCCGAGCTCCACGCCGACCTGCGCAGGGAGAACGCTGCCCTGCGCCAGGACCTCCAGTCGCTCCAGACCTTGATCCACCTGGTTCAGGAGGAGGCGGGACGCAAGCTGTTTCAGGAGCTGGAGGACCTGGGCGGACGGCTCACCCAACTCATCCACGATTCGATTCAGCAGGCCACCCGCTACCAGGAGTGGCTGGTTGAGGAAAAGCAGCATTACCTGGAGGGGATGATTGCCGACGTTGCGCGCAAGGCGGCCGAGGAAGCCGAACAGATCCGCCGCAACCACGCGGCGCGCCTGGATGAACTCGCCCGATCGGCCCGGGCCCTGATCGCCCGCCACGACCTTGGGCCGTTTTTCAGCCGCGTTCCCGAGGACAAACGGCTCGCCACCATGGCGACGACCCGCGGCACGTGGGAGGACATCAGCGGCCGCCAGGCGTTTTATGTCGATCTGCTGGAGCGCGCCCCCGGCCAGGTGCTGGATGTCGGCTGCGGCCGCGGCGAGCTGCTCGCCCAGCTCCTCCATCGCGGCGTGGAGTGCTGGGGCGCGGAGATTGATCCGCTGCTCGTCCGGCTGTGCCGCGAGCGCGGGCTGCACGTCGTCCAGTGCGATGCCCTCGCCGCGCTGCGCGGCGCCCCCCCGCAGTCGCTCGGAGCGGTCTTCGCGGCGCAGGTCGTCGAGCACCTGTTCCCCGGCGAGCTGCTCTGCTTCCTGCGCCTCGCCCGCACCCGGCTGGCCCGGGGCGGCCTGCTCGTCCTCGAGACGCTCAATCCCGCCGCCCTTGCCGTGCTGGCCAAGTCGTACTACCGTGATATTGACCACAAGCAACCGTTGCATCCAGAATACATGAAGCTGCTGGCCGAACTGGCCGGTTTTGAGCCGGTGGAATTGCACTATCTGGCGCCGTTCCACGAGACCGAGCGCCTGCCCGACCTCCCCCCGGCCGAATCGCTCGGCCTCAGCGGCGCGGCGCGCCAATCCCTGCAGGAGCGCTTCGACCAGTTGAACCGGATTCTCTACGGGATGCAGGATTACTACATCGTGGCGCATCAAGGGGAGCCGGCGCCGGTCGACTCGCGCGACGACGACGGCGGCGCCGCCAATACATGAAGCTTGCGCTGATCAGTTCCTCGCCCGTGCCGCGCGTCTATGGCGGCATGGATCGCCTGCTGGAGGGGCTTACCGAGGCCCTGCGCCAGCGCCACCCCACCGACCTGATCACCTACCCCGTCGACGAACGGACGGCCGACGGCGTCCTGCGCGGCTACTACGATTTCTACACCATGGACCTGAGCGCCTACGATGCGGTGATCAGCTACAAGGCCCCGGCCTACATGGTGCGCCACCCCGTCCAGGTGCTTTACCTGAGCCACCGCCTGCGGGTCTTCTACGACCTCTACGAGCAGCGCGACGCCCACCACGCCAAGATGCGCCGGCTGGTCCAATGGATGGACAACTGGGCGATGTCGCCCGAACGGATCCCGCACATCTTTTGCGTCGGCAAGACGGTCACGCGCCGCCTGCGCCGCTGGGGCGGGATCGCCTCCACTCCCATCCATCATCCCACGACGTTCGTCCCGGATCCGCCGCGCGAGGGCGAGCACTTCCTCGCCGTCGGCCGCCTGCATCCCTGGAAACGGTTCGACCTGATCATCCAGGCGATGCGCGCGAGCCGGTGCGATGTCCCCCTGCTGATTGTCGGCAGTGGCCCCGATGAGGGCCGGCTGCGTGAACTGGCCGCCGGCGACAGCCGGATCCGCTTCCTTGGCCATGTCGACGAAAACCGCCTGCGCGAGCTTTATGCCCGCTCGATCGGCCACATCTTTCCCCCGATCAATGAAGACCTCGGCATGATCACCTTCGAATCGTTCCTGGCGGGCAAGCCCGTGCTGACCACCACCGATTCGGGCGAGCCGGCCGAGATCGTCGAGCACGGCAAAACCGGCTTTGTCGTCGAGCCGAATCCCGCCGCCATGGCCGAACGGCTCGACTGGATGGCGACCCATTTCAGCGAACTGGAGGAGATGGGCCGCCACTGCATCGAACGCGTGCGCGACGTCACCTGGGAGCGCCTTGTCGACCGCCTGCTCGATGCCGTCGAGAAGACGCGCCAGGCGCGCGCCGGCAGCCAGGTCGCCATTCATACCGACCGCGAATCGCCCCGCCCCCGCGACGAAAAAATCCACCTGCTCGTCACCGACAATCAGATCATCGACCCGCCCCAGGGGGGCGGCCGCGTCCGCATCTGGCAGCTCTATCGCCATCTCCCCGCCGACTTCGTCACCACCTACCTCGGCACCCACGATCATCCGGGACCGGTCTTCCGCGATCAGTGGCTCGCCCCCAACTTCCGCGAGATCATCATGCCGCTGACGATCCGCCACTTCAAAATGCATGAGGTCTGGCGCCGGCTGACCCGCGGCGATGCCACCGTCGACGTCACCATCCCGCTGCTGCTGGGCCGCCACTCGCCCCGTTATCAGCGGCTGCTGCACGAGCACCTCCAGCGCGCCGACCTGCTGATCGTCTCCCATCCCTGGATGACCCCCTGGCTGCCTTCCGACGGTCCGCCGCTGATCTACGACTCGCACAATTGCGAACCGGCCGTGAAGGAACCGCTGCTCAAGCGGACGCTTGCCGGGCGCTACCTGGCGCGGCGCGTCGAACAGGTCGAACGCGAGGCGGTCACGCGGGCGCGCCTTGTCCTGGCGTGCAGCCACGCCGACGCCGAGCAATTTGAGCGGCGCTACGGCGCGCCCCCCGAAAAACTGCTCCACATCCCCAACGGCGTCGATTGCGATGCGATCGCCCCGGTCGAGGCCACGCGCCGCCATATCCTGCGCCGCCGCCTCGGCATCCCCGACCGCCCGTTCGCGATCTTCGTCGGCAGCCACTACGGGCCGAATATGGACGCCGCCGAATTCCTCATCCGGCAGCTCGCCCCGCAGTTGACCGAACTGACCGTCGGCATCATCGGCGGCGTCGGACCGGCCTGGCGCGAACAGCACGGCGACGAACTGCCCGCCAACGTCCGCCTGTTCGGTTTCGTCGACGCCGAACAACTCGTCCAGCTTTACCAATGCGCCGATCTGGGCCTCAACCCGATGCAGCAGGGCTCCGGCACGAATATCAAGATGCTGGACTACATGGCGGCCGGGCTGCCGATCGTCACGACCGAGACCGGCGCCCGCGGCCTGGCGGGCGAAAACGGCGTCCACTGGTGCAACGCCACCGTGTTCGAGTTTCCCCAGGCGGTGCGCGAATTGCTGGCCGCCCCCGCCCGCGCGGCCGAGATGG
>MVZB01000150.1 GCA_002068205.1 candidate division BRC1 bacterium ADurb.BinA292 | reverse complement strand
CGGCGCCATTCCGCGCTCCGCCGCCGGGGATGAAACCGCTCGGCATCGACCGCCGCCAGCACGACCCGCCGCCGCGGCAGATCTTCGCTCCACGCGCCAAACCCGCTTTCGGCCGCGCGACTGACGCTCAGCACGGCCTCCGTCCCGTGCAGATACAGCCAGCGGTTCAGCGGATGACGCCGCACCGGCATCACCACGTGGCGCGTCCGGATCAGCGGCCGGCCCGTCAGCCGCGCCACCACCCACCCCATCCAGTGGTCCTTGCCGCGGTGGCAGTGGATCAGATCGATCTCGCGCTCGCGCACCAGCCGCCGCCAGGCCAGCACGTCGCGCGCATCCGCCCCCACGGAAAAGGCATGCTCGAACCGCAGCGGCAGGATGCGCCAGTTGCGCTCGCGCGCCTGCTCATGCAGTGGCCGGTCCGCGCGACAGATCAGCCACGGCTCGTGCCCCAGCCGCTCGAGCTGTTCATACAGCATGGCGACATGGGCCACCTCGCCGATCCAGCGACGTCCACTATTGGCCAGGGCGATGCGCAACGGGCGGTCCATACCGGGCCTCACCATAGCCGCGGGGGCGACCGCCATCAATGCCAATCGGCCCCGCTCCGGCCGGCCGCGCGCCCCGCCCCACCTCGAACTCCGTCCGACCGGCCGGGTCGGACCGATTTTAAATTCGACACCGCAACAATTTCATTGCGCCGACCGCCCGATCCGTTGCAGGATCGTATGGGCCTACTGGACGCCCGGGGAACCTTTGGCGAGCGCCCGCGTCAGCCAGCCAAACAGCGGCGGGCCGTTACGAACAGGTTCTCCCCGGCCGGCAGCGCCGCCGATTTTCGGTGGCGCGCCCGGGCGCCTTCCCCTTTTGGGTCGGCTCCCCATGCGAACGGGTTTTATTGGGACTGAGTGTTCGAAAGTCAATCCGAGAACCGGTTGTTGAACCGCGTCGGACGCGGCGGCCTTGGCTGTCACCTCTCCGCACCGCGCGGCCAGCATGCGGGCACGCTTGTGTCCGACTGAGCCGCCGCTATCGGTCTCCCGGCGCTTCGCGCCCTCATCATCCCCTCCCCCAACCCGACGCACACCCTTCCTTCCAAGGAGCATCGACGCCCATCCATGCGCCGACAAGTCCTGATTAATGTGGAGGCCACCGACATTCGGGTGGCCATGCTGGAAGACGGCACGCTGGTTGAACTTTTTGTCGAGGATCTGCACACCCGTTCCAAGATCGGCAACATCTACAAGGGGCGCGTCGAAAGCATCGTCCCCGGGCTGCGCGCGGTCTTCGTCAATATCGGCTGCGAGAAAAACGCCTTCCTGCATTTCAACGACGTCCTGCCCGAGTTCGAGCTCCCCCAGAAGGGCCGCCCCGAACGCGAGCGCCGGTCCCAACTGCGCGGCACCGAAGCGGTCGACGCGATGGCCGACCAGGAGGAGGACGACGACTATGTCGATCCGGTCGTCGTCGGCGAGACCGAGGAGGCCGTCAAGAACCGGCCGCGCCGCCCCCTCCGCGTCGGCGATGAAATCCTCGTCCAGGTCACCAAAGAGGAGATCAACAACAAGGGCCCGCGCATCACCACCTTCATCTCGCTGCCCGGGCGCTATCTCGTCTACATGCCGTTCGCCGAGCGCTCCGGCGGCGTCTCGCGCCGCATCGAGGACGGCGACGAGCGCAAACGCCTGCGCGACATCCTGCGCGACCTCAAACCCGAGACCGGCTCCCTCATCATCCGCACGGCCGGCATCGATCAGGCCGAGGAGGCCATCCGCCAGGACGCCGAGCAGCTGCAGAAAAAATGGCAGGAAATCACCCGCCGCGCCCGCCGCGATCGCTCCCCCGCCCGCGTCTACGATGATCAGGAGATCATCACCCGCGTCGTCCGCGACAACTTCACCGAAGACATCGACGAGATCCTGATCGACTCCAAGCCGGCCATGCGCGAGCTGATCCGCACCTGCCAGGTGATGGTCCCCTGCCTGGTCGATCGCATCGCCCTCTACGATTCACCGATCAGCATCTTCGATACCTTCGAGGTGGAGAAGCAGTTTCAGAAAGCGCTGCGGCGCAAGGTCCCGCTGCGCAGCGGCGGCGAGATCGTCATCGACGAAACCGAGGCCCTCATCTCGATCGATATCAACAGCGGGCGCTATGTCGGCCACGAGGATCAGGAACAGACCATCCTGAAGATCAACCTGGAGGCGTGCCGGGCCATCGCGCGCCAGCTCCGCCTTCGCGATCTGGGCGGCCTGATCGTCATCGATTTCATCGACATGAACGAGCGCGAGAACGAACTGGCGGTCCTCCGCGAATTCAAGCGGTGCCTCCGCTCCGATCGCGCAAAGTATGCAATTTCAGACTTCTCTGAGTTCGGCCTGGTCCAGATGACGCGCAAGCGCGTCCGTAAGAGCCTCGCCAAGGCGATCTACCGCCCCTGCCCCTATTGCGACGGCAGCGGCCGGATCCTGACCGACCAGCAACTGTGGAAACAGCTCAAGTATGACCTGATGGCGGAGCTCGAAGCCGATCCGCCGGCCGCCGCCGTCCGCATCGTGGTGCATTCTGAATTCAAGACTTACCTTCAGACGGCCATGACCGCCGAGCTGCGCGCCCTGGCCCACAAGTATCACGTCGCGCTCCAGATCGTCAGCGCCGAAGACTACCACCACGAGCGGATCACAATTATAAAGCAAGCAAAATCAACGCATAACGTGGGGTCTAACAACGGCTCAGGAGGAAATGGACTCACGCAGCGGAGGGCGGAAAAAAAACTTGAAACCGCCCAGATGGCCCGTGATAATGCCTCCTAGAGTCAACTCCGACCAGGTTGACTTCTCTCAAGGGACTTCTTCCCCTCCTCTCTTTTGAAGAAGTCTCCTTTCCTGCAGTCCCTTCCGAAGGCCATGCCGACGGAAGGTGTTGCAACCACCCCACTACCCCTTGCGGGACGGGCTGTCTGCGGGCCCGTCCCGCAAATTTTTTCCGCGCCTCCCCAGCATGAATCTGGCTCGATCTCGTCCTGAGATGAAGCGTCGCAAGAACACGCATCCCCCGGAGAAGGAACCCTTGCGTCGGGTGCGCAAACCGACCGCTCCGCCCGGACAGGCGCACCGCGATCGCGGCCGGGAAGCCAGCCGCCGGGCGTGCCGCGCGCTGCCGCCGTCCGACGCCGAGGAACTCGCCGACCGCCCTCCCGGTTCCGACGGGTCCGGAGTGCGTCACGTCCCTCGTCCCTCGTCCTCGCCCCCCAGCGTCTACCTCGAATTGCAGTTGACGACCCTCACAACGGGCTTGATCATGCCCATGAGTCCGCGGAAACCACGAGGCGCGCGATGGAGCGACGAATCGGCATTCTGGGCTGCAAACACACGACGCTGGACCTGATCCGCGCCCTGCGGCGCGCCGGCGTGCCGCTCCAGCAGGTCATCACCCTCCCGCCGCCGCTCGGCCGGCGGCACCAGGTGGCCGGCTATCTCGACCTGCGCGACGAACTTGATCGGCTGGCGATCCCCTGGACGCACGCGACCGATTACGCTCTCAACGCCGAGGCCGACCGCCGGGCGCTGCCGCGGCTCGGCCTCGACCTGCTGCTCGTCATGGGCTGGCAGCGGCTCGTCCCCGAATGGTTTCTCGATTGCCTGCCGCTCGGCGCCTGGGGCATGCACGGCTCATGCCGGCCGTTGCCCCATGGCCGGGGGCGCAGTCCGCTCAACTGGTCGATCATCACCGGCCAGGATACGTTCTACACCCACCTCTTCCGCTATTTGCCGGGGGTCGACGACGGCCCCGTCGCGGGTCAGATCGTCTTCGACATCAACCCCTACGACACGGCGCTGACGTTGCACAAGAAGAACCAGATCGCGATGATCCGCCTGGTTCTGGAGAAGCTGCCCGCGATCCTGGCGGGTCGCCTTGAGCCAACCCCGCAGCCCGCCGAGCCGCCATCATACTGGCCCAAACGCAATCCCGAGGATGGCATCATCTTCTGGGAGGACCCGGCCGACGTGATCTGCCGCCTCGTGCGCGCCGTGACCCGCCCCTTTCCCGGGGCATTCTGTTTCCTCGACGACGATCCCGGCCGGAAATTGACGATCTGGCAGGCGCAGCCGTTCGACCGCCGCCTGACCTGGCCCGACGCCGCGCCGGGCGAGATCGTCGCGGTGTTCCACGACGCGACATTCGTCGTCCGCTGCGGCGACGCCACGGTCCTCGTGACCGAAAGCGAGGGCGTCCGGCTCACGGACGAGGATCTCGGGCGGCGGCTGGGTTCAGCCGGAATCAAGCGCAAGGTCTGGCCCAACCTGCCCCCGCTCTGAGACCGGCCGACGGCCGGCCAACCTTGATTCCAACGAGCAGGATCTGATGTCCCTTGGTTCCATTACACGGCGGTGTTCTCCATGACACGGGCGATCGGCCTGGCACTCATCGGCATGCTCGTTCTGCTGGCGGCGCTGGAGGTGGTTTACTGGCCGGCGGCGGCCCCCGCCGCGGCGCAACTGACTCTGATGCTCGCCGTGCTGCTCGGCACCGCCTTCGGCCTGTTCCTGCTCTGGCGCGACCTGCACGAGACCTCCCGCGCCGTGGTCCGCCACGCCACCCGACTTTCCGAGGAGTCAGGAAGTGAACTCCTCCGCACCTTCGAATCACCCGCTGCGCCGCTTCGGAGGAAAGACCCAACACGGCGGCGTGAGGAAGAGTTCAGCCTGCCCCCCGAGGTTGACACAACCGGCGAAAACGGAAAGACTGAGGGCTGAGTACGCCGCATCCTCATCGAGTGTGAGATCCGGCGTGCGGGGCCGGGATGTGCCGACGGGAACGAATTCCCGGCGTGGCTTTCCCGGCAAACCAGAAACCAGAACGGGCTGAAATGGACGGAGAGCTCTACGAAAAAGTTCACAAGGTGGTGATTGCCGGATCGGGTCCGGCCGGTCTGACGGCGGCCCTCTATTCAGCCCGGGCCGAGCTGGCGCCGATCGTCGTCGAGGGCTTTGACGCCGGCGGCCAGCTCACCCTCACGACCGAGGTGGAAAATTACCCCGGCTTCGAGCACGGCATCACCGGTCCCGAACTGGTCGACATGATGCGCCGCCAGGCCGAGCGCTTCGGCACGATCTACCTGCGCGGCGATATCCAGCGCGTCGACCTGAGCGAGCGCCCCTTCACCATCACGCTGGAAGATGGTCGCGAGTTGCGCACCCAGACTTTCATCATCTCGACCGGCGCCCGCGCCCGCTGGCTGAACCTGCCCGCCGAACAGGCGCTGCTCCGCGCGGGGGGCGGCGTCTCGGCCTGCGCCACCTGCGACGGCGCCTTCTACAAGGGCAAGGAGGTGATGGTCGTCGGCGGCGGCGACACCGCTCTGGAAGAGGCGCTGTTCCTGACGAAATTCGCGACCAAGGTCACCGTCATCCACCGGCGCGATGAGCTGCGCGCCAGCAAAATCATGCAACAGCGTGCCTTCGCCAACCCCAAGATCGAGTTCATCTGGAATTCGGTGGTCGAGGACGTGCTGGGCGTCGAGGAAAAACGGATCCGCGCCGTCGTGCTGCGCAACCGCGTCAGCGGCGAAACGACCGAAGTGCCGACCCAGGGCCTGTTCATCGCCATCGGCCATGAGCCCAACACCCGGTTCCTCGACGGCCAGGTCGAAACCGATGCCCACGGCTTTATCCTCTGCCAGGAGCCGACGACCAAGACCTCGGTCGAGGGAGTCTTCGCCTGCGGCGACGTGATGGATCCGATCTACCGCCAGGCGATCACCGCCGCCGGCACCGGCTGCAAGGCGGCCATCGATGCCGAACGCTATCTGGAGGCGCTGCACCTGACCAGCGCGACCAGCCAGGCATAGCAGGAAATTTCGAAACACGAATTTTGAATTTCGAAACAAATTCAAAACCAGCCATCCCGGTTCGCTCCGGCCAGCGAAACGGCGCGCACCGGAGGCTGTTAAGTTATTCATGCACCTGTCTTTGGTGACCGGGCACGCGGATGTGCGAGCAATCCCTGTCCTCGATACCCTGACACCCCACCACCGACGAAAATCTGACGTTCTTCCCGGCGACTCTGCCCTTGCCTTTTTCCGTATCGACCGCACAATCGGAGGCGGCCGTTTCGCCGGTTCCGTGTTTCGGTCCTGGTTGCGCGCTTCGATCTTCGAATCCTGGATTTTCACCTTGCCTCGCGCCCTCGGTTTCATGCTTCGATCTGCCGCGTTCGGATGTCTCCCGTGAACCCGCCCGACGCCGCTCAGCCCCTGCGCATCCTGCACCTGGTCAGCAGCCAGCGCTGGACCGGCGCCGCCGAACCCGCCGCCCTGCTGGCCCGTGAACAGTTGCTCCTGGGTCACGATGTCCATTTCGCCTGCATCGGCGGCTCCAGCTTCGAGCGCAAACTGGCCGAACTGGAGCTCCCGTTCGTCCCCGGCTTCTTCTTCAATCGCCGGCTCAATCCCCGCGAGTTCCTGGCCGACCTGCGCCGCCTGCGCCGGCTTGTCGACCAGCGGGCCTTCGACATCGTTCACTGCCATCTGCCCCACGATCACTGGCTGGCGAGCTTCGCCCTGCGCGCGCCCGGTTCGCGCCGCGATGCCCGCACGGCGGTCATCCGCACGATCCATCGCGAGGGCAAACCGTATCGCGATCTGGCGCACCGCTGGCTTGTCGGCAAGGGCGCCGACCGGGTCATCGTCGTCAGCCGCTCGCAGCGGCGCCGGATGGAAGAGGAGGTCGGCCTGCCCCCCTCGCGCATCGCGCTGGTGCCGGGCGCGGTCGATCTCGAACGGTTCCACCCCGACGTCTCTGGCCACAAGATTCGCCGCATCTACAAGATCCCCAAGGACGCGCGCGTCGCCGGGATGGTCGCCCGGATGCGCCCCCATCGCGGCCATCACCAACTGATCGACGTCGTGGAGGACGTGGCGCGGCGCGTCCCGCGGGCGGTCTTCACCGTCGCCGGGCGCGGCGAACTCAAGGCCGAGCTGATCGAGCGGATCCGCAACCACGACTTGCGGACCCACCTGCGCCGGATCGGCTACCGCAAGAACGACCTGCCGCAGATGTATGCCGCCCACGACGTGATTGTGCTGCTGCGGCCCGGGAGCGACGGCACCTGCCGCGCCATGCTGGAGGCGATGGCCTGCGGCCGGCCGGTCATCGGCGGCGCCGTCGGCGCCATCGAGGACACCATCGAACCGGGCAAAACCGGCTGGCTCGTCCCCCCCGGCAATCGCCATGCACTGGTCGAGGCCCTTGTGGATGCGCTGGCGCATCCCGATAAGACACGTGAGATGGGCGCCGCGGCCCGCCGCTGGGTCGAGGCGCATGCCACCCGCCGCCGCCAGGCCGAACAGACGCTCCAGGTTTACCGGGAGGCGCTGGCCCGCCGGCCGGCGGCTTCCCTGACGCGGGCGGCGGCCGTTTAGACCGAGCCGCCGAATCCAAACGAGAGGGCCTCAGCGGCCGAAAAATAATCGCATAATGGATCTTTATATCTTGACATCTCGATAGATTGAGCGCTAACCTGCCCGTAGCGCGAGCTGTCGACCCTGCGATCCAGTGAAAGGCGCCACGATCATGTTCCACCAGATCAAGACCCGCAGCCTCCTCTACCGCGGCTGGTACTACCTGGAGCGGCGTCTGAAGGAACTGATGTTCGATTGCCACATGTGCGGCCAGTGCATCGCCCGCTCCACCGCCCTGACCTGCTCGATGCAGTGCCCCAAACAACTGCGCAACGGCCCCTGCGGCGGCTCGATGGACGGCCACTGCGAGGTCTACCCCGACCGCCGCTGCATCTGGACCCAGATCCACACCCGCGCCGACCGCGCCGGCTGGATGAAACTGAAGCTGGCCCGGATCCAGCCCGCCGTCGATTGGCGCCTGTTCGGCACCTCGGCCTGGCTCAACATCTGGCCCGGCAAGAAGATCGACGCCGACGGCCATGCCTTCTCGCCCGCCCCCGTCCCCAGCGACAACCGCTGGGCCAGGGCCGCCGAGGAATAATCAGCCGCTCGAGGCCACCCCGCCCCTCGCCCCAGTTCCGCCCGCCCCCCGCC
>MVZB01000149.1 GCA_002068205.1 candidate division BRC1 bacterium ADurb.BinA292 | reverse complement strand
CGCGCTTTTCATCGTCGCTGTGAACCGCCGGCGCAAGAGCAGTCGGATAACGGGATCATCTCCGGTCACCCCTTTCAAGGGTTTTGGGCGTTGGGGGCGGAGACGCAGGGTTCCGGCCTGCGGCCGTCACCCTGCGCTTTATTCCGGTCGTCCGCTGCGCGGACTTGGGCATGCGCCCCCTGCAGGGACGGGGGGAGGGGGCGGGCATTCCCCAAGTTGCACTGCGCGCCACCAGGGGCTTGTATGATTTTCCTCTGCCAGCATGAATTGAGGCTGGCAGCCAGGACTCTATTCAGATTGCGCCGCTTCGAGGCGGCGCCTCTGGCATCCGTGCCGGGATGTGGAGGACAGACCGGCGGGAGCGCCGGTCCCTCACGGGTGGGGGTGATGCCCGGTCAGGCCGCAGGGAGAAGCGCGGCCTTGCTTGTTACGAGCCGGTTTTGACCGGCTCGGCGGTGTCCTTCGCCGCGGGGGCGGGATCAGTTGAAGCCCACTGCGAGGCGAGGAGGGTGAGGACTTCGCGGCGGCGGCGGGCGTCGTCGGCGGCCAGGTCGAACAGTTCGCGGGCGCGTTGCGGGTCGCTCTTGGTCAGCATGCGGAAGCGGTTTTCCTTCATCATGTAATCGGCGACCGAGATGCGCGGCTCCTTGGAGTCGATCTGGAGCGGATTGCGGCCCTCGGCGGCGCGGTCGGGATGGTAGCGGAAGAGGAGCCACTGTCCGCTGTCGACCTTCTTCGGCAGGGGCTTGCCGCCGGCGGCGAACTTGGCCACGGCGCCGCGGGGCGTCGCCTTGGACATCTGGCCGCCGGTGTTGGAGTAGACCTCGGTGTCGAGGACGAGGACGTTGACGTTGCGGCCGCTGGCGAGGACATGGTCGAGGCCGCCGTAGCCGATGTCGTAGGCCCAGCCGTCGCCGCCGACGATCCAGACGCTGCGCTTGACGAGGTTGTCGGCGATGGCGAGCAGGCGGCGCGCCGCGGGGGTGTCGAGGCCGGCCAGTTTGTGCTTGAGCTCGGCGACGCGGGCGCGCTGGGCCTGGATGTCGGCGTCGGTTTTCTGCTGGGCGTTGAGGATCGCGGCGGCGAGTTCGTCGCCGACGACGGAGGTCAGCTTGAGGAGCAGTTCGGTGGCCTGCTGCTTCAACTGATCGACGGCCAGGCGCATGCCCATGCCGAACTCGGCGTTATCCTCGAAGAGCGAATTGGACCAGGCGGGTCCGCGGCCGTGGGGATCGCGGGCCCACGGGGTGGTCGGGAGGTTGCCGCCGTAGATCGAGGAGCAGCCGGTGGCGTTGGCGATGAGCGCGCGATCGCCGAAGAGCTGGCTGAGGAGTTTGATGTAGGGGGTTTCGCCGCAGCCGGCGCAGGCGCCGGAGAATTCGAAGAGCGGCTGCTGGAACTGCTGGGTGCGGACCTTGGCGAGGCTGAGCGCGGCGCGGTCGACCTCGGGGAGGGCGCGGAAGAAGTCCCAGTTGACGGCCTGCTGGGCGCGCAGGAGGGGCTGGGGCTCCATGTTGATCGCCTTGCGCGTGGGGTCCTGGCGGTTCTTGGCGGGGCAGACGTGGACGCACAGCTCGCAGCCGGTGCAGTCCTCGGGGGCGACCTGAATCGTGTATTTGCGGCCCTTGAATTCGGGGGCGCGGGCATCGGCCCATTTAAACGCGGGGGGGGCGGCGGCCAGGTCGGCTTCGTCGCAGACTTTCATCCGGATCGTCGCGTGGGGGCAGACCATCACGCATTTGCCGCACTGGATGCAGACTTCGGGATCCCAGACCGGGATCTCGAGGGCCAGGTTGCGCTTTTCCCAGCGGGCGGTGTCGGTGGGGAAGGTGCCATCGCAGGGGAAGGCGCTGACGGGGAGGCTGTCGCCGTCGCCGGCGATGATGCGGGCGAGGACGTCGCGGACGTAGGGCGGAGCATCGGCCGGGACGGCGGCGGTCCGCTCGATGGTGCTGGTCACCTGGGCCGGATAGGTTACTTCGTAGAGGTTGCCCAGGGCGTTGTCGACGCACTGGATGTTCATGCGGACGACTTCGTCGCCCTTGGAACCGTAAGTCTTGCGGATGGATTTCTTGATCTGTTCGATCGCCTCGTCGCGCGGCAGGACGCCGGAGAGGGCGAAGAAGCAGGTCTGCATGACGGTATTGATGCGGCGGCCCATGCCGCTGTCGGCGGCGACGCGGGTGGCGTCGATGACGTAGAACTTGAGCTGCTTGTCGATGATGGTCTGCTGGACCGGCCGGGGGAGGCGGCCCCAGACCTCGTCGGCGGCGTAGGGGGCGTTGAGCAGGAAGGTGCCGCCGGGGACGATTTTGGCGAGGACATCGACCTTTTCCAGGAAGTGGAACTGGTGGCAGCCGACGAAGTTGGCTTCGGCGATGAGGTAGGTGGACCGGATCGGCCGCGGACCGAAACGAAGGTGCGAGACGGTGACGGCGCCGGCCTTTTTCGAGTCGTAGACGAAGTAGCCCTGGGCGTAGAAGTCGGTGTTTTCGCCGATGATCTTGATGGTGTTCTTGTTGGCGCCGACGGTGCCGTCGGAACCCAGGCCGAAGAACATCGCGCGGATGACCTTGGGGTCTTCGGTGGAGAAGTGAGGGTCGCAGGGGAGGCTGGCGTGGGTGACGTCGTCCTCGATGCCGACGACGAAATGGTTTTTGGGCCGGGGCTGCTTGAGGTTGTCGAGCGCGGCCTTGACCATGGCGGGGGAGAATTCCTTGGAGGAGAGGCCGTAGCGGCCGCCGACGACGGTGGGGATCGTTTTGAGGGCGAAGCCGTTGTGGCCGATGGTTTCGAACAGGGCGTTGATCACATCCTGGTAGAGCGGTTCGCCGGCGGCGCCGGGTTCCTTCGTGCGGTCGAGGACGGCGAGGGCCTTGACCGTACCGGGGAGGGCGGCGGAAAAGGCGTGGACGTCGAAGGGGCGGAACAACCGGACCTTGAGAACGCCGACCTTCTCGCCGCGGGCGATGAGGGCTTCGACCGTTTCGTCGGCGGTCTCGCAGCCGGAGGCCATCAGGACGACGACGCGTTCGGCGTCGGGCGCGCCGACGTAGTCGAAGAGTTTGTAGGCGCGGCCGGTCAGTTCGGCGAACTCATCCATCACGCGCTGGACGATGCCGGGGCAGGCGGCGTAGAAGGGGTTGACGGTCTCGCGGGCCTGGAAATAGACGTCGGGGTTCTGGGCGGAGCCGCGCAGGACGGGGCGGTCGGGATTGAGGGCGCGATCGCGGTGGGCGGCGACCAGCTCGTCGGGGATCATGCGGCGCATGACGTCCTCGGGGATGAGCGCGATCTTCGAGACTTCGTGCGAGGTGCGGAAGCCGTCGAAGAAGTGGAGGAAGGGGATGCGCGAGCGGAGGGAGGCGGCCTGGGCGATCAGCGCCATGTCCATTGCCTCCTGGACGGAGGCGGAGGCGAGCAGGGCGAAGCCGGTCTGGCGCGCGGCCATCACGTCGCTGTGGTCGCCGAAGATCGAGAGGGCCTGGCAGGCCAGCGAGCGGGCGGTGACGTGGAGGACGGTAGGGGTCAGCTCGCCGGCGATCTTATACATGTTAGGGATCATCAGCAGGAGGCCCTGGCTGGCGGTGAAGGTGGTGCAGAGGGCGCCGGCCTGGAGGGCGCCGTGAAGGGCGCCGGCGGCGCCGCCCTCGCTCTGCATCTCGACGACCTGCGGGATGTGGCCCCAGATGTTGGGCCGGTTGGCGGCGGACCAGGCGTCGGCCAGTTCCCCCATGGGAGAAGAGGGGGTGATGGGATAGATGGCGCAGACTTCATTGATGCGGTGGGCGACGTAGGCGGCGGCTTCGTTGCCGTCGATCGTGGCAAAGCGGGGCGTGTGCGTCATGGCTCGGCCATCCTTCCGGGGATCTGAATCTGGGGCGTTGGGCGCTGATGCGTCAGGGTAAAAAGGGATCAGGGAGGGTCCCTTACGGGCCATTTGCCCGCTGCGGGGATCGTATAATAAAAAGACTACGATATCCAGATATATTTTGCGAGAAAAAAATGCAGCCGGCTGGGAACGGGGAGGGTGTTCGTGCGTGCCGGCGAGGATGCCGGCGGTCCCAAGCGGTGATTGGGATAACGGACGGCATGGTTTCGAGAGCCGAGGACGAGGGACGAGAGCCGAGAGCCGAATCTTGGGGAGGAACCTGGGGGGCGATTGCGAGGATGAGGGACGACGTTGGGGCGATGGGGCTTGAGGCGGGGAAGGGGGGACCCGTATAATTGGAGCCGGGCCGCGAGGACGACAGGCAATTGGCCCGATTCCTGTTTTCGAGTGGATGCACCGCCGCACGGAGGTCAACGCGCCAACACACGGCAGGATACCCGCAGACAACCGATGAGCCTCAATTTTCCGGCCCTGGTCCAGCTCCTGACCGATCGCCTGCCGACGGTGATGTCGCCCGCGCGGGTGCAGCATGTTCTGGGCGTTACGCATGTGGCGGCGACGCTGGCGGGGCGTCACGGTCTGGACCCCGAGCGCGCGGCGCTGGCCGGCCTGCTTCACGATCAATTCAAGGAAGTCGAACCGGACCGGCTGCGGCGCGAACTGGAGGCGCTGGACGAGAGGATTGCGCCCGACGACCTGGATTTTCCGAAGGTCTGGCATGGAGCGCGGGCGGCGGCCTACGCGCGTCACGAGCTGGGGATCGCGGCGGCCGATCTGCTGGAGAGCGTCGCGCTGCATTCGACGAGCGACGCGGCGGCGTCGCCGCTGACGCATCTGGTGTTCATCGCCGATTACGCCGAACCGGGACGCAAGCGCGCGGAAGCGGCGGAGATCCTGCGCGTGGCGCGGGAGGATCTGGCCGCAGGGTATCGGCTTGCGCTGCGGACGAAGATCGGTTATCTGCTGCGGCGGGGCCGCGCGGCGCTGCATCCGCGCGCGCTGCGCGCCTTGGAGGAAGCGTTTGGTCCGGGAGAACTGGACCAGTTGGCCCGCGAAGCGGCGAGCGAGCCGGAGAACGGCCCGCGGAAACCGGGTGGAGAGAAAACCTTCGAACTGAGTCATTAGAAGCAGGAGGTGCATGTTGTCCCCTCAAGTGGAGCCGGGGCTGACGACCCTGGAACAACGGATTGGCCGGATCTGCGCGCTGATCGACGAGCATCAAGGCGAAGCGATCCATGTGCTGGATCTGCGCGGGATCAGTGATTTCACCGACGCGTTCGTGATCGCGACGGTGCGCAACCCGACGCACATGCAGGCGCTTTCGAAACATCTGGTGGAGCGGTTGCGGGCGGGGGGCCTGCGGCCGATCAACCGGCCCGACGAGGGCCTGGGGCGCTGGGCGCTGCTGGACTATGGGGATGTGATCATCCATCTGTTCGAGCGCGAGGCGCGGGAATATTACGATCTGGATAATCTGTGGGGCGACGCGCAGACGGTTGCCTGGGAGAAGCTGGCGATGGCGTGAATGCGGGTTGGGTGGTGTCGCTGCGCACGCGGTTCCACGGCGGTCGACGCTGCTGCTGACGCGCGACCCGCTCGATTCACCGTGGCAATCCGACGGATCCGACGTATCCGGCGGATTGGGCCGGTCGGACGGATGTTGAAGAGTTTAAGCTGAATTTCTTAGGGGGCAAGTCGGCGCGGCGGGGAACCGAAAGCGGTTGCTCCGGGGGGGCGGGGCGTGTCATAGTATATGCATATCTGAATTCGCGCGACGGCCTTTTCTTGGGAAAGGGGGCTGCCGCTGTCCGATCCGTTGATCAAGTTCGAATCACAAAGGAGCGTGGCGGCATGGCGACCGAGAAGGGCAAGAGCAGCAGCGTCAGGAATGCCGAGGCGATCCTGAATCATGTTCAGGAGTATCTGGCAATCCGCTTCGACCATGCCGGGCGAATCAATCCGCCGATCCGCACGGTAAAGGAGGACCTGCTGTATCATGAGCTGGCGAACGTGCGTCACTCGCTGCTGGGCGAGAAGATCTATGGTCCGATTCGCCAGGTGGTGGCGGATGTGCTGCTGGGGGACGATCGCAAGAAGCGGGAAGGGATTCTCTCGCGCAACGATCAGAATTCGATCCAGGTGGAGATTGTCAGCCATTGCCAGGATGAGCGATCGGAGGCGACGCGCGGGCAGATCAAGATCCACGATCTGAAGACGTTCTACGCGTCAATCAATCCGGCGCTGTCGGATTTCATGGACCTGGTGGAGACGTGGATCTGGTGGGATCTACCCGACGCGGTGGAGCTGGCGCGGTTCGAGTTGAAGCTGGGCGTGCTGCAGATGATCCGGCAGGGGCGTTTCACGCCGGAGATGCGCAAGCGTTACGCGCAGCACATTCAGACGCAGGCGGGCGGGGCGGAGGAGCAGGGTCCGATGTCGAACGAGGACATCGTGCGCTACGAGGTGGATGAGCTGAAGAGCATCCGGGAGCGCTGGGCGTACCGGCGCGCTTCGGAGCGGGGTTACATGTATGTGCTCAAGCGCGACGAAGTGCCGCCGCCGGATCAGAAGGAGCTGATTCACCAGATCGCCGACAAGATCCGCGAGTATGACCAGGTGGAAATGCTGTCGGAAGTGAACCCGGAGATGCGCCAGCGCTACGCGCGCGAGATGCACCTGACGCCGGACAAGATCGAGCGGAAGCACGTGCTGGAGCATCTGCAGGCCGAGTTGCTGGAGATCGAACGCGAGATGCTGCGCGCGGCGGATCACGAGCGGGAACTGGGCGCGCCGTATAATTACAAAGAGCGCCAACTGGTGCAGATGGACCGGATGCTGCCGACGGCGCAGCAGATGATCGACGGGGGGCGCGCGACGGGTCCGATGGAAGGCGAAGCGAAACTGCCGGCCGAAGCGGGTCAGCCGGCGTAAGCGTCGGGGGGGATGGTATGGCGGACGGGTTGATTTCGAGAGCCGAGGACGAGAGAAGAGAGCCGGGAGCCGACTTTTTTGAGCGGGCCGTTGGGGCGATTACGAGGACGAGGGACGAATTCAGGGGGAGGGACGAAGGGGAGTCAGTCTTCTTCGATGACTTCCTCGCGGATCTGCCTGGCGTCGAGCTGAAGCAGGATGTTGCGGATCTGGATCAGGATCAGGTTGAGCCGCCGGATCGGATCGTTCTGCTCGAGGATGGACTGGCGATCGTAGGGGTCGATGACCAGTGAGGAAGCGAGGTGGTTGGCGACCACGAGCGGGTGGGGGTGCGCGGCCCACGCGGCCTGGATCAGCTCGCGCGAGGCGGGGAGCAGGCGGCTGAGGCGCCGGGTGAGGATCTGGAGTTCCTTCATCAGGCGGCTGATTTCGGCGCGGATGTCGTCGATGTGCATTTCCTGAAAGACCTGGACGCGGCCGGTGCGGTAGGGCCTGGTGGGGAACTCCTCGATCAGGCGGACGCGGTAGAGGCCCTCCAGGACGATATTGAAGCGGCCATCGTCGAGTTGTTCACTGTCGATGATCTTGCCGACGCCGAAGGTTTTGCAGATCGGCGGGCGGCCGAAGTAGTCGTTCTGCCAGCCTTCCTTGAGCAGCGTGACGCCGATCAGGCGGTCCCCGCACAGCGCGTTGTGGACCATGGTGCGGTAGCGCGGCTCGAAGATGTGCAGGGGGAGCAGGGTATTGGCGAAGAACGTGACGTTCGGCAGCGGGAAGATCGGGATGTCGAGATACTCGGGGAGCATGTCGTCGTCGTCGCCGTTGAAGGGTCGGGGGAAGTTTGCGGGCGATTCCATCGGAGCGATCTTCCCTCTGCCCCATGATAAACGGAGGGCGGGAAGGGCCCAAAGAAAATCTCGCGCCGCGGCGGGATCGGGCGAAAAAGCGTGATTTTTCGGCGGAATTGCTTGACAAGCCGGGCTGGATGGGGGCGCGGCGGAGGCGGTCGGGTGCTCAGGCGGGAACGGGCGTGAGCGCCGCGACCGCGTTGGCGAAGATGCGCATCCCCATCGGTTCGGGCAGGGGGAGGCCGAGCGCGCGCAGGCGCGGGGCATCGGGATGGTGCTCGGGGAGGATGAAGGCTTCGGGGTGCGGCATCGTGCCGAAGATGCGGCCGGTGGGATCGCAGATGCCGGCGATGGCGTCGACCGAGCCGTTGGGGTTGGCAGGGTAGTCGAGCGTGGCCTCGGCGGCGTCGGCCGTGCTGTACTGCAGCGCAATGCAGTGCTCCCGGTGA
>MVZB01000148.1 GCA_002068205.1 candidate division BRC1 bacterium ADurb.BinA292 | reverse complement strand
CGACCGCCGCTCGCGGTTGACGTGAAATCCCGGGCGCGTCCGCGGCGGCGAGGGTTATTCTTAACAGATCCCCCGACGTCAGCTCGCAATACTCCATGGCCGGCGAAGCGGAGGGTTCGGAAAGCACAAACGCGCGGGGGTCCAGGACCTCGCCCGGTTCGACCCCATACTGCCAGTTCAAGGTTGGCTCGGCGTCGCGGCGCAGCGTGAATGCCGAGAACGAGACGGGCTGGTTGTCGTCGGGGCCGACGCTTTCAATGAAAAATTCCAATTGGCCATCGCCGTCGATGTCCTTGATCAGGACGCCGCTCGGGCCTTCCTTGAGCTGCGTATCGTAGACGCTGGGGAGGGGATTGGGTTTGTACACGCGGAGATAAAATGATCGTTCGCGGCGCCAGCGTTCGCGCAGCGCGCCGTTTTCGTAGTTGGCAATGAAAATTGAACCGTGCGCCTTGGGATTGACGGTTTTCGTTTCCACGGCAAGCAGTTCCTGGACCTCGTCCTGGTCCAGATCCTCGACGCCCCAGACGAAACAATCGGGCAGATCGAGCCGCGTGCTGCCGTCACGGGCATTGAGAATCAGCGCATGCCATTTGCCGTCGCGCAAATAATTATAGAGATTATATACAATTTCCACCTGACTGTCGCCATCGAGGTCCATGATTGAGCGGGGGCACGCCAGCAGGATGACCTCCCGCAGAACATCGTGCGCCTCGTTCATATCGACACTGGTATAGGTATGGCTCCAGGCGAGGCGCCCCTCGCCGTTCGGCCCCTCGATATCAACCAGGTCGACGTGGGGCACATAGTCGGCGAGAATGACGATCTCCTGGTACGGGTCGTCGTCGACGTTGACGGCGGCCGCCATGCCGTAATTCCGGCCCGGATTCGTCTCGATCTTGTAGCGCAGGCGGCCGCTGGCGCCGTCCCAGACTGTGACGAGCCCCCAGGAAACGGAAACCACATCGCCGATGCCGTCGTGATCGATATCGGCGATGAGGAGGTTGGGGACCTTGATGGCCGCTGCGGAGAGCTCGACCTGCCACAGCTCGCGCCCCGCGGCGACGCCGTCGCCGAAGCCGAAAAGGTAACCGAAATTCCCCTCATGGGTGGATTCGAACCAGGTGGCCGGCCAGACGGCGACCTGCAGGCCGGGGATGGACGGGTCGGTCTTGCCCACCCGGAAACTGTATCCATTAAAATAAGGGGTCAGCGCGCGGCGCCAGACCTCCGCGCCGCTGGCCGCGTCGGTCACGATCAGCGAGGTCGTCGTGGTCTGAACGCGATACTGGCCGCCGCGGCCGTCGAGGTCATAGGTGGCGGCGGCGGCGGTGGCGTCGGTCACCAGATCCGCGGAGGGCGCGCCCAGATAGTAGCTCCACAGCTCAACGGGCTCCTCGATCCGGCCCGGCAGCGGGGTGAATCCCGTGCGGTGGGAGTCATGGTGGTACTCCGGCCACCAGGCGGAGGATGGAATTCCCTGTGCTTCGGCCCGAGCGGCGGTGAAAAATATGAAAATCAGGACAGCCAGCGGAGTGATCAGCCTGATGCCATGGCGCGCAGAGGCAAAGTGGGAAGGGAAGGCGTTCATCATCGCAAACCTCATGTTGGAGTTCAGGCACGGATTGCGCGGCGTGCCGTGGCATACGGGATTCATTACTCATAGCTCCCCATGGATGCCGCGGACTGAAGCGGCGGTTGCTCGATGAGGGGTCGATCGAACACGTCGTCAATGCACTTGAGTTTGCCATCGGCGGTCGAGACGAGGAACTCGCCGGCGCCGTCGGCATCCACGTCGCAGAAGATCGGGTGCTGGCCGCCGCCGATCGGATGTTGCCAGAGCAGGCGATTCTGGCCGGGGGCGACCTGCGACCGCAGGACCGTCAGGTTGCCGGACGTTGTCGTGAAGAAATAATCGTCGACGCCATCATGATTGACATCGGCGACACCGACATAGCTTTGCGGGATTTGCCCGACGGCGGCCGACCAGAGGGGCTCGCCGTCGTCGGCGCGGTAGCAGCGGAAAACGCCGTCGGCGCCGGCGTCGCCGATTTCGAAAACGCCGTCGCCGTCGGCATCGGCCAGACCCGGCGGAAACGTGTTGCCGGCCGTCAGCACGTGACTCCACACGCCGGTCATGTCGAATTCCTGCAGACCCATGAAATTGCCGATGTGCCAGAGGAGGCGCGGCGCCGGGTCGCCGGCGTTGCGGAGCAATGTGGCGAAGGAGTAATACGCTCCGCTATAATTAAAGACCTGCGGGAGCGACGCAGCTTGCAGCAGCGACCCATCCGAACCGTCGATCACGTAGGCGATACTGCCCCAGGCATAGGCGATTTCGTCGGCGCCGCCAGCGGTGAAGTCGCCGGTGACGGGGAGCAGATTGGGCGAAAAGATTCCGCGCAACGGGGGCTCGCCAATCGTCCGCCGCGCCCAGGCAAGCGATCCGTCCTCGCCATCCAGCACGGCGATCTCGCTGCTGTTGTCGCCCGTCCGGCTGAAGAGAACCGCGACATCGCGGACGGGGCTGCCGACGAACGAGCCGAAAAACCAGCGTTCGACGGAGCCGTACAGTCCATCGAAGCCCACGCCGTCGAAGACGTGTTCCCAGATCAGGCCGCCGTCGGCCCGATGAACCGCGAGCGTGGCGAGCCCGTTGGCCGACGCGCCGGCGAAGATGATCTCATGCCGCCGATCGCCGTCAAGATCGGCCATGGCCGGCATCATGTTGGCCTTCGTATAGCCGGGATATTGAACCATGCCGTGGCCTGATAGGGACCACACCCGGGAGGGGGCCCCCGCGCCGTCGGCTTTGAACAGCTCGACCTGATTGCGGCCGTTCATGATGGCGATTTCCATCCGACCGTCGCCGTCGGCGTCGATCGCCACGGGGACCGAGGACCAGTTGCCGATGGCGCCGCCGACCGACCGGTTGACGACACGGGCAAGCGAATCGAGTGTGAGCAGGTCGGCGGTGTCGAGCTCGGCGATGCGCAGTTCATTCCCGCTGTGCACGGTGAAATTGCCGAAGGCCCGCGCGTTGATCGGTTGCGCGGCGGGAGAATCGTAGACCCAGGTCATTTCGACCGCTCCCGCGGTTGTGAGCCGCCATCCCTCGATCCGATCGGCCTGCTGATCGCCGTTCAGGTCGCGCTCAACCAGAAACTCGGGGTGGTTGTCATCATTGATGTCGCCCGTCAGCGGTTGCAGCAGGCCATCCACGGCGATGGTGCCGACATGATCGGGCAGGCTGCGCGGGTCCATGCGCTCGACCAGAAAACGGCCGCTTGTCGTATTCCATCGGCTCTGGAGCTGGGCGCCGGTAAAGCGCTGCACCCGCAGGCTGCTGAAGGTATGGGGATCGACGGTTTTCGGATCGGCGCACATCAATTCCGCAACGCCGTCGCCATCCAGGTCGCGCGCTCCGAACAGGAAGCGGTCGGCGACATCGAGCAAGACGTCGCCGGTCTCGACATCGTAGAAAACGAGATGCCATTTGCGATCCCCGGCGGCATTGTAAACATTCACCGCCATGTCGATGACGCCGTCCTGGTTAAAATCCTGGACGGATCCGGCCTTGACGCGGATTAGAATATCGCGGGGCAGGCCGCTGTTTTCCCAGCCGGGCGCGAAGTCGTGGCGCCACAGGACACGCGCGTCGCCGGAACCATTGCGGATGTCGATGACGTCGAGATGGGGCACATAATCCGCAATGACAATGATTTCCAGGTAGGGATCAGCGTCGATATTGACCGCGACCGAATGCCCATATTGCCGGCCGACTTGATAGGGGATGTCGTAGTCGAGATGGCCGGTGGCGCCATCCCAGACCGAGACGCCCCCATGCGACGTGACTATAATTTCCAGAAGGCCATCCTGATCCACATCGGCAAATTGCAGGATCGGCGTATACATTTCGCGCGGGGCAGTGACGGACCAGAGGAGTTCGCCCTGATAGGTGAACAATTCGCCGAGCCGGCTGATGCCATGAAACACCGCGACCTCGAGTCCCGGATTGTCGGGATCGAGATCCGCGACACGGGCCGTCGCCCCGGCGGCGACCCAGGCCGGGACGGGTGGAATGGAATAGCCAAGGGTCTGGTTCAGCACTTCGGGCTGGCTTGAAGCGCCGAGCGGGATTTCCCATTTGGTGACGGGTTGATCGATGCGGCCCTTCAGCGGCGAGCGCGCCATCCGTCGCTCGTCATAGCGCCATTCGGGCCAGCCCGCATCGGGCGTCAAGCCGGGGTGGATCGACAGGGAAAGCGGCAGGGATTCCTCCCCATGGGAAGTGCCCATGCGCAGTTGGGCGGTAAATGGGCCCTCGTCGATCTGGTCGCCCGGTCTGATCCAGAGCGTCAGCGGGAGGAGCTGGCCGGGTGACAGGGCAACGGCAAGGGGGATCGCCGGTACGAGCGGTCGCGCATTGCCCGCGTCAAGGGCGGCGAAAAACTGAATGCCGGTCTCCTTTGACGCAAGCGAATCACCGCCGGTGAGGTCCGCGAAACGCACCTCGAGGGACGTGATCGTCGAGGCTTCGTCCGCGCGATAGCCGAGGTCGGTTTTTCGATATTTGCCGCGGCTGAGCTGAATCGGAAGTTCGGTGACCGGGCTTCCCTCATGTAGATAGCCCATGGGTTCAGGCGCGGCGGTGGAGACGGCGGCCGGCCTCAAAATGGGGAGCAGCAGAAGCGCGGCGAACGGTCGCAAGCGTGACAACGTGGCTCTCCCTTTGAAAATCACCCGGCAGGGGGCTCGCTGGGGTTTTCCAGCGTCGTGGCTGCCCCCGTTCCAGAATGCCATTAAGAAACGCACCCCGCGGCCGAGCGGGGCACGGCTCATTGCTCGACGGCGATCAGCAGGCCGCGCGGGGGCAGTTTGACTTGAAGCGGCAGGTTCGCGGTCTTCTTTTTCTTGAACGGCGCATGCAGCTCCACGCGGCCCTTGTGATTTCCTTTCAGCCGCAGCTTCACCGGGCGATCCTTGAGGCCCAGATTGACGATGACGCAGGCGCGCTTACCGCTCTCGCGATGCCGGTGGACGTTGAAGCGCACATCCTCGTGCGCTTCGACGCGCGCGTCCTGCGTGTCGAGGAATTCACCGAATTGAATGAAATCCACGAGCTCCTCGCGGATGCGGAGGACCTCCGCGATGTATTGCGAGAGGGGGCGCATTGGCGGGTCCTGCATCGAGCGCGAAAACCGCGCCGCGCCGACCATCACCTGATAGCCGTAGCGCGTGGCGTTGTTCACGACGTTCCAGGCATAGGGCTGCACGACCGGCATCATCGGCATCCATTCGGGGAAGGTGAATTTGAGCGCCGGTTCGTGATCAAGCTGAGTGTGCCAGGCCCAGGCGACGGTGGCGAATTCCAGCAGGCGGTCCCACCAGTATTCGCAGGAGATGACGAAGTGTGGATTGATCCGGCGGCAGGCGTCGAGGGTTTCGCGTAAGGCCAATAGAATGCCCTCGGCCGGCCCGCGGTCCGGGGTGAAGTCACTGAGCGGATTGAAATCGAGGCCGATCGGCCAGCCGAGTTTGTCGAAATGAACGCCGTCGGCGCCGATTTCGGCGAGGTGCACGAGCTGGCGCACGATGATTTCACGGAACCGGGCGATGCCGGGGTTACAGGGAACCAATGGGCGGCGGGTATAACCGAGCCGGGCGCCGAGCGTGCCCATGCCCCAGCCCATGTGCATCGCATGAATGCCCCAACGATCCTGGACGACATAATTCTTCAGTTCCTGTTCGTACCAATCCAGCGCCATGTCCACCGGTTGCAGGTTGACGAAGAAGAAGACCTTGACGCCCCTCTCGTGGCAGGCGGCGATGGCGGCCTTCAACTCCTCCCACGTCCCCAGACGCGGATCGGGATCGTCGTAGCTGGGAATTTTCGCGTCGTGGCCGCCGACGTTGTAACTGCTGACGATCAGCGCCTTGACGCCGTAATCGAGTCCATCCTGGGCGAATTGGGGGATGTCGCGGAACCGCAGGTGGACGTTGCCCTCGGGCAGGAGCGAGATGACGTCCTGGTAGACCTGCTCGCGGTGGAGCCAGCTTGCGCGTGGATCGACGACGCTGAATTGCGAGCGGAACCACGCGCTGTAGATCCGCGCCGCCTGGTGCCAGTCGCCCCCATGCGTCTGCAGGATCATCGGATGGCCGGTGAAGCGCCCGCCCGGTTCGACGTAGGGAAACTTGACCCAGTTCATCAGCACGCCGACGGGGGCGCCGGGTTCGATCTCCTCGGGGCGGGGCCAGTTGTCGCCGGCCGTGTTGTGGGCGACGCCGGGGTGCATTTCGAGGCGCATGACGCCGAAGCGCGCGATCGTCTCGTGCAGGGCGAAATAGAGGCCGCGCTTGCGGCGCGGATTGTAGAAATCGACCCAGGCCATCGGCATCTGGCCGGGGTAACTTAGATGAAACTCGGGGTAGGTGTTGCCGCTGCCGCCGCCGATGCCCATCGATTCGGGGAAATTCTGGAAGATCTGGGCTTCGCAGGTCGATCCCGCGCATGGGATGAAGCTGCGCGTCTCCCGGCGCTCGCCGTAACCGGTGAGGCCGCCGACCATCGGATACCAGACCTCGGCGAGCGTCAGATCCGACCGGTTTTCCACGTCGATCCGGCAATGGATCGCCTCCTCGATCAGTTCATAATGGACCGACACGCCCATCGAGTAGACGCGGCCCAATTCGCTGGTGAGCGGCCCCTCCCAGCGGAAATGGGCGGCGGTTCGGGTCTTCTCGGCCGCGGGCGCGGCCTGGTCCCGTCCGTAGATGTAGTTGGCCTCCTGTTCAGGGAGGGGGAGCAGGAGGCGGAAGGGTTCGGCGATGCGGGGGTCGGCGATGAGATCGAGATCGGCGCGCTTGTCGCGGATCTGGCGGATTGTGCCGCGCTTGGGGTCGAGGTCGAGGCGGTAGAGCGCATTTTCGAGTTTCATGACGGTCCTTCGGGCGATGGGTTGCAACCGGAGATGGGTTAGCGCGCGCCGGCGGATGCGGGATCTCCGATGATCGATCATGCATTATTTCATGTCAAAGCAAAACGCCGCCGGCGCCGCGCCGTCCACCAGCACGCGCGACGGCCCCCTCTCAGACCATCATCGCCGAGGGTTCGCCGATCTTCTCGATGTTTTTGCCGGTCGATTCCAGGTGCGACCGGACCGCCCGGGCGGCCTTCTCGCCGTCCCCTTCGCGGTAGGCCTTGAGGATGGCCTCGTGCTCGGTGCGCACGCGCGACTGGTTGATCTGCTTGCCGATGTAGAGGTAAAGCCGGCTGAACTGGTTCAGCGAGCGCAGGTCTTCGTAGATCTGGATCAGCACTTCGTTCTCGGCGCTGCGGATCAACAGGCCATGGAAGCGAATATCCCACTCCAGATAGCCCCGGAAATCGCGATAGCGGGTCCCGAGCGAATGGGAGTCCATCCCGGCGAGCGCTTCCTCCAGCTCCCGGATGATCGTCTCGGAGCGCCGCGGCGCCCCGATCCGCACGGCGTGGCACTCGAGCAGGATGCGGGTGCTGACCATGTCGATGAAGTACTTCTTCGAGGGGAGCTGGGCCACGACGTAGCCGGAATACGGTTTGAACTCAACGAGCCGTTCGGCGAGGAGCCGGGCGAGCGTTTCGCGAACGGGGGAGATGCTGACGCCCATGTCGCGGGCCAGGGCGTCGATCGTCAGACGGTCGCCCGGCTTGAGGCGCATGTCGAGGATTTCGCCCTTGATCGATTCATAAACCTGTTGCGTCAGGGCTTCATACCGGACTTTTTTCCGGCCGTTATTGATGAGTTTTCCCAATGGAGGAGCCATCCCTTTGCCCGCGGCGCGGGCCAACGATTTTTCCGGCTAAATTTCAGCAAAAGGGCGTCACGGCGTCAAGGCGTCTCGCGTTGATGTCGCCCCTCGTCTTCGTCCCACGTCCTCGTGATCGTGATTGATTTGGGCAGTTCTAACGTCTCTGACGGGACTGGCCCGCTGATCGGTCCGGCAAGGCCGTGGCCTCATGAATCGGCCATTCACGGCACCGTCTTCTGTCCCTCGTTGAAAACTGCCGGTTCATGAGCGAGGGGACACAAAGGACGTAATGGACGCAAGGGACACAGCGGCCGTTCCGTTAACCTCCCTGTTCCTCGGAATCGGTCGTGGCGAAAGCCGGCGG
>MVZB01000147.1 GCA_002068205.1 candidate division BRC1 bacterium ADurb.BinA292 | reverse complement strand
GGTGCCCGCCGCGGAGGGGCGAAATGCCGGTCAACTGGCGGTTCTGGCGGTAGGTCGGCCACAGCTCGGCGGCCGCTCCGCCGGCCGTCAAGATGACGGCCAGCCCCGCGCCCAGCAGCAACCGAGAGGCGCGCTGCATGATGAAAAACATGATACAACCCCGATCCCCGGCCGCGTCTGCCCTCAGGCGCGACCGGACGAATAATATGCGGACAACAATTCATCCAAGGCGGCGTAGTTCCGCTCGGCCGATGCCTGGTCCAGCGACAGGATGCGGATCACCGGCCGCAGATTGGGATGCAGCAGACGCTTCACCGCGTCGATCATATTGGGCTGTTCGTTCGTCACGCGCACGTGAACCGGGATTCCCGTGTTGGCCATCACGTCGCGGACTGCCTCGGGCCGGCAGGGGTTGGGATCGACTTCGGGGCAGATCGGGCAATCGACCGCGACGCAGGAGGGCACGAGCTCGACGGCCATGCGCATCGCATCGGTCCAGTTGCCGCAGGAATGGATCGCGATGCCGCCCATGGCCCGGCCCAGTTCCTCGTCGAGCGGCAGATTGAACCGCCGGTTCGTCTCAGGCGACCCCACGGCCAGGTTGTCATCCGACACGGTGATCCCGCTGAAACGCGCACTGGAGGCCATGATGCGACCCGGTTTGATCAGCGCATCGCCGATCGCCTCGGCCTGAGCCTGGCTGAACTCGAGCGTCACGCGATTGATGCCGCTCAGGAACTCCCCGATGGAGTCGGGCTCCAGCAGGCAGGCGGTAAAGACGGCCGAGGCATCGAGGATCAGGGTCGCGGTGTCGTGGGCCGATTGCGTGTCGGTCCAATAGATCGGAATCGCATCGCCGGTGCGCGCCTTCATGTAGCGGATGGTGTCCATCACGAGCCGAGCGATCTCGCCCTCGCGCCAGTCGGGCACGGGCAAGCCGCGGACTTCCTCGACGCGGTCGTAGCGGTAGTCGGCGCATGGCGTCTCGCCGTCGCGCCAGATGTGCGGGCAGCCGTAAACGTTGGCGATGACGCCGGTGCCGAACCAGGGCTCGAGCGCCGGCAAGTGGTCGCTCGGCACGCTCAAGGAGTCCCGGATGAACTGCAGATTGCGCGCGAAGCATGCCTCGCTGGTGCGGACGTCGCCGTAGATGCGCGGATAGGGAGTCTGATAGATCAGATAGGGGCGCCGTCCATCGGCGAAGGCCTCGGCCCGGGCCTCGCGCTCGGCCCGGATCGACTCAAAGCGGTCGACCAGCGTCATGAGCTCGCGGCTCTCCGACAAGACGGACGCGTTCATCAGCCGATCCTTCCCCCGCACCCCGAGCCGGGCCGACGGCCCCGTCCGGCCGTCAACCACGTGAACCGACCGGATCGAACTCCAGGTGGGGAATGTACTTGCAGCATTCGCGCAGCACGGCGACATGGTCGCCGTAGGCGCAGGCCGCATGGTGCATGTAGGGGCCCTCGATGAAATGGCGCTCGAACGTCTTCCAGTTGGCGAGTTCCACCCACAAATAGTTGTTCTGCGTGAACGGGCCGGGGATGCTGCGCGCCGTCGCGGCCGTGACGCTGTAGCGCCCATGGTCGCCGTCGAAGCGCGAGATCGTGAGCTCTCCCTCGCGGATCTTCCAATGGGTGAGGCCCGGTTCGACGTCGGGCATGATCCAGTGGGTGCCGAGGGAGGCCGGTTGCTCCGGATCGCGCAGGCTGAGCGGCCAGGCGTCGTGCCACAGCAAGAGGCCGTTCTCATGGGTCGGGTGGCGCACGGTCAGGTCGGCGAGGAACGAGGGTTCGCGGTTCAGTCCGGCGGCCTCCAGCATGACGCTGCTGATCGCGCCGTGGATGTCGGTCTCGTGCATCACCGGGATGCCGTGCTCGTAGAGCGCCGCCATCGCGTAGCCGATGGTGACGCCCAGTTCGCGCGGCAGCGCCATGAACGACTCGACGGCGAAGGCGCGCAGGTTCCATTGCGCCGCCAGGTCGAGCATCACGTCGCGCAGCCCGAGCAGGTTCGCCAGCGCGTCGTCGGTGATCATGTCCAGGTTGAGCGTGGCGCCGAGCTCCGCCCGCTCGGCCAGGTAGCGCTTGCGGTTTTTCTTCGCGTAGTCGCGCGTCAGCCCGACGATTTTGACGAGGTCGAACGGCTGCAGTTCCACGCCGAAGCGTTCGAGCAGTTCGTTCTCGTTGACGATGGTCGACCAGAAGAAATCGATGCGGTTGCCGAGAATGCCGATGCGCAGGTTCTTCATCCGCGCGACGACGTTCATCGTGCGCACGAACAGATCGAGGCCCGCGCCGAACGCAGGATCCTCCAGCCGGCAGTTCTCGACGTAGGTGAACGGGACCCCCAGCTTGTGCAGCACCTTGCTGGAGGCGAACAGGCCGCAGAGCGTGTCGCGGTAGCGGCTGCCGTCGGGGAGGGGCGCTTCATCGCGCGGGCCCCAGAGCAGCAGCGGCACGCCCAGCTTCCGCCCGAGGATCCCCACGGCGCCTTCGGTGCCGAAGTTGCAGTGCGGGGTGAACAGGCCGTCGATGCGCTGGGAACGGAAGTATTCGACCGCCATCTCCGCGTCTGCCTGGTTGCGGATCATGCCGTCGGCCACCACCGCGTCAATGTCGAGATAGCGGATCTGATCCGCCTGCAGCCGCTGCGCGATCCGCGCCTTGTAGCGCATCGCGTCCTCGTGGCTGAAGACGAATTTGCCGATCGGGCAGAAGCCGAGCGTCAGGTCCATGGTGCGGTTGGCTTTCTATCGGCGCGCCCCGCCGGGGGGAGGGGGCGCCGGGGGGCGTCGGGGTTAATCGGTCGCCACGCCGGTCATGCCGGGCGTGGGGCAATGCAACAGCTCAACGGTCGCAGCGAGCAGTTGCCTGCCCGCTTCCGGGGAAAAGACGGCGCAATTGGCCTCGTAGCACGCGGCCTGAAACTCTTCCTCGGTCACAATGTAGCCTTCCAGATGGGTGCCGGCATTCGTGATCAGATAAGTGTTGGGGGCGCGGCGCCGCAGCTCGAGGGCATATTCGACCGAAAATTCGCCGGGCCAGGCGGTGTAGGCGACGCCGTCGAGTGTGAAGCATTGGATCTCGGGGGGGCAGATCGCGGCGATGGCCGCATCCAGCGACCCGGAGCGCGCGCTCGCGACGAGCGTCATCACCTCCTCGGCGCCGAAGACGTCGCATTCGGCGGTGCGGAGGATCGCGGGGTCCGCCCCATCGGCGCGCAGGGCGGCGAGCCGTGCGCGGGCCGCGGCCAACGCGGCGTGGGCTGCGGCCGGCGCCGGGATCGCGCGGCGCGCCAGCGGCTCGTTCAAGCGGCAAGCGCGCACGCTCAGCACCGGCTGCGCCACGGTTTGCCCGCGCTCCAGCGCCGCCAGAACGGCCGTTCCCAGGGCTTCGCCCAGCCGCCGCGCCTCGGCAAGGGTGTTGCCCCGGACGAAATGGCGCGGACTCTGATTGCCCCCCGCGCCCATGTGATGCACGACAACCAGCCCCGCGCCCAGCCGGTCCTTCAGGAGTCGACGGGCCTGGCCGGGGTAATCCGCGGAGACCAGCCGGCTGTCCTCGTGCAGCACGGTCGGGTGCATGGCGTGGACGACATGGAGGCCAATCCAATCCCCGCCGTCGCGGGCGCGCAGGGCGAGCACCGGCGCCTCGGGATCGCACGGTCCGGCCGGATCATGGCGATTGCCGCCGATCCCGCGCGCATCGGCGCGGGCCAGGATGCACTCGGCGGCGACGGCACTGTGCACGGCGCGGCGGCCCGCCGCGATCGTTTGTTCGATCACCTCGCCAACGTATTGCGCATCCGGCGCCGGCACGACCGCATCGTCGCGGCAGACCTGAAGACTGGCCGTCACCGGGCCCGAGTGAGTGTGGGTGGCCCCCAGCACGATCTCTCCGGGCGCCAGCCCCGCGGCGTCGCGCAGGCCGGCGCGGACCCGCTCGGTGATCTCCCGCGTGACGCAGCACAGGTCCACCGAGAGGAGCAGCAGGCGCCCGCCGCCGGTCTCGAGGTAGAGGGCCGAGGCGAGCAACGGGTCGTTGACCCCCGTGCTGGTCCGCTCCACATGGGGGTAGCCGAAGAGGAACATCGGCCGGCGCGGCGTGATCTCGGTCTGAGCCGCGCCGGCCCGCAGGCCCCGTCGCGCGGGACGCGGCGAGGGCGGTTCATGGGGCGTGATGGGCTGGGCGCGCGGCATGGTTGGGAGGGATCCCAGGCGTCGTGTGGTCAGGCAAAAGGGCCGAAAATCCCAATTGACACTCGTGTATCATAGGCGTACCATCCGTGTAAAGCACAAACGGATTGGCTTGCTATCTGTCTACAGTCAACTTCGGAGGAGTGACAATGCTGGTCTCCCGTCAGCACATCGATCAGTATAACCGAGACGGCTTCTTTCTGCTGGACCACGTCCTGTCGGACGACCAGTTGGAGGGGCTGCGCGGGGAGTGTTCCCGCTTCATCCAAGCCGAGGACCGCCGCATGGACGAACTCGGCACCGACACGCGCGACCTCAACTTCCGCGGCAAGCGCTATTTCCTCGGCATGCCCCATCGCGAGAGCACGGTGCTGACCGACTTCATCTTCTCCCCGACGATGGAGGAACTGACCCGCGCCGTCCTCGGCCCCGACGTCTGGCTCTATTTCACGCAGTACGTCGTCAAGGGACCGGAAGTGGGGCTCAAATTCGCGTGGCACCAGGATTCGGCTTACATCGGTCATCCGCATGCGCCGTATCTCTCCTGCTGGATCCCGCTCGACGACGTCACGGTGGAAAACGGGACGGTCTACGTCCTGCCGTATGATCGCGGCGGCGGACGCCGCCTGGTCGAGCACAGCAAGGACCCCGAGCTCAACGATCTGGTCGGCTATCAAGGCGATGATCCGGGCATCCCCGCGATTCTTCCCGCCGGCGGGATGGCGGTTTTCTCCAGTCTGACGCTCCACCGCAGCGGTCCCAACACGACCCCCCGGATGCGGCGCATCTACCTGATCCAGTACTCGCCCGAGCCGCTGATGAACAAGTCGGGGACCGGGCCGTTCCGCGACGCGATCCCGTTCCTGAAAGACGGCGAACGGATCGTCAACGAGTCGTTGATCCCGCGCGAGGTCTGGGTCGCCACCTGACTGGCGCGGCTCAGCGCAGGCAGTAAAGCCAGCCATCCTCGGTGGGGACGAGGATTGCGGGACCTCCGGCTTCTCCCATGTCGGCCAGGATGGGCGAGCCGACCGCGGCGCCCAGGTCGACCGACCAGAGCAGGGCGCACTGGCCCGCGTCTTCCCGCAAGGCGTAGAGCCGTCCATCCTCGCATCCGACGAGCAGTTCCTCGCGACCGTCATCGTCCAAGTCCGCACTTATCAGGTCGCTCACCGTCCCCGGCAGCGCGTGGCGCCAGCGTTCGCCCGGCGTGCCCGACGGGGGCAGGACGTTGTAGGCGATCAGCAGCCCGTTAAGCTGGCTCGTGATCACTTCGAGCGCGCCGTTGCCATCCAGATCGGCCGCCGCGGGAAAGCGCCGGGCCGTCGTGTCGCGGCTGAGCTTGACCGACAGCAGCGGCTCGGATTCCCAGGTGGCGACATACGTCGAACCGAACGAGCGCGCGTGGATCATTTCGGGCGGCGCCGCGCCATCCAGGTCGACCAGGATCGGCGTCGAATATGCCGGCCAGATGTCATCGGGTCGTTTGTCGAGGACGTTCTTCGGCCCGAGCAGATCCGTGCCGTCGGTTCCCGCCATGATCCCGAAGAAATTCTCCGAGGAAACGAAGAGGTCGTCGCCGCCGTCGGCGTTGTAATCCGCCACCGCCGTGGGGGCCCGTTGCAGGAACTGCGTCGGCTCCCCCTGGTACATGCCATAACCGGTGCGCTGCCACAGGGGGCTGCCGTCGATACCGAGGCCCGAGACGAACCAGGCCACGCCCATGGTCTTCGGCTCGGTCTGCCAGCGCGCCACGATCCAGTTGCCGGGCTGGTCGTTGCGCTTGCCGGTCGCCACGAGGACGAGTTCGCTCAGCGGGCCCGCGGGGGCGATGCGCAACTTTTCCTGGCCCGCGGCATCGACGGCGACGATCGCCGGGCCGCCCGCCGCCGTGCTGCTCAGGAACTCGTTCTCGCCGTCGCCGTCGACGTCCAGGATCGAGCCGAGGCAGGTCGGTTCCACGTGCAGGCCGGCGGTTGCCGGATGCTGCTTGAGCAGGATCCCATCGCTTTCGCCCGCCGGCGTGATCGACTCGATGTTCGCTTCGGCCGTCTTGGCGAGGATGCGGACCGCTCCGCCGAGCGCGCCGACGAGGGCCGGCGGCGCCAGGTACTGCCGTTCACTGGTGATTTCCACCTCGTGCAGGACCTGTCCCTCCTGCAGGATCTGGTGCAAATTGCCCGCGGCGGCCAGCGTGGTTTTCATCCGTTCGGCCACGTGGACGAACCCCGTCGCCGGATGATCCGCCGGCGCATCGGCGACCTTGCGGAGCTGCCCATCCGCGTTCAATTCGGCAACGAATACGCCGCCAGCATCCTTGAGGAAGAAGGTGCTCGCCTCGGGCGAGGGGCGCCAGAGGTGGGGATTGCTGAACTGGGCGCGGGGGCTGAACCGCGTCGGATCGCGCAACGGCGCGGGGGGCGCAAACACGGGCTCGGTCCCCGCCAGCGTATCGACGATTTCAATCGCGTTGCCATTCCACCGCCCGATCTCGAGGCCGCCGTCACCCTGAATCAGGATCTCGGGGGGCGCCGCGCCGTCCAGGTCCTCGACCGACACGATCTCGATCCACGCGCCGTCATACAGCCGCTCACCATCCTCGGCGCGCCAGATCACGAGGCGGTCCTGGCCGTCCTGATGTTCGTTGCGCACGCGCGCCAGCATTTCGGGCACGCCATCGCCGTCCAGGTCACAATAGGCGTCGCTCGCGCCGGGATCGATCTCGACCGCGCGCTGATACTGGTTTTCCAACGGACCGACCACCTGCTTCCAGCGGCGTACGGGCTTGCCATCCTTCAGGTCGACGACGTAGGCGCCCGGCAGGTGCGGGTTGATCATCAGCAGCGAGGGGTAATCCCGCCCCGGGAAGCGAATCACGCCGAGCGTGGAAGAGTAATTGCGGATGAACTCGTCGTGCCAGAATCCCTCATAGAGCGTTTCGCCGGTCTGCAGATCCCAGACCTGAACATGTTCGTGACCCACCACGTAGAGGTCGGGCGTGCCGTTGCGGTCGAAGTCCTCGAAGGCCATCAGCGGACTGATCAGGTAGCCCATGATGTGCGTTTCGAACCGCTTGCGCGGATGGTCGCAGCCATCCTCGAAGGACCAAAGATAGCCGTGGCCGGGCCACTCCTTGCCTTCGGGCGGATCGCCGGTCCAGAACAGGGCCAACTGCATGCCGGGCACGCCCGGCAGAATCGATCCATAGCGCACATGCATCCCGAAGGAATTCTCGATCTTGAACAATTCGGTCATTGTTCCGGTCACGCTGTCGATGATCCAGTAGGTCGCCGTGACCAGGTCCGACGTGGTGATCACGATGCCCAGGCTGCCGTTGCCGGCAAAGTCCTCGCGGTAGACAATGCCCGGCCGCGACAAGCCGGTTTTCTCCCACATTACGCTGCCGTCCGAATCGAGGAGCGTGAGCGAATTGCGCGTTCGGATGAGGACCTCGTGCATCTGGTCGCCGTCGTAGTCGCCAAAGTACGGCGTTTGCACCGGGACCTGATTGGCGTGCAGATCATGGCGCCAGGCGACGGCGGGCGCGGCGGGGAAATCCCCGGTCAGCGGCGACCGCCCGGTCAGCTGCGCGTCATGACGGAACGTCGGCCAGAGCCGCTCGGCCGGCGGTTGCGCCGGCGCCGCCCAATGCATCCCGCCTGCCGCGAACACGGCCAGAACCATGATTCCCATCCGCCATGCACCCATGATCCGCGTCTCCTTGAAGGTGATTCGTCGTCGTCGTCGTGGTCGTCGTCGGCCTCATGATCGAGTCGAGAATGAATGGTTCAGAAAGGACATAAGGGACATACAGGGACAGAAATCACATATGAGTCATTCTCATCCGTCCGGGTCAGGTCTTTTCGAATGTCGCTTCCCATGGCTGGCGCTGCTGGTCGAAGGTCAGCGCCAGCGAGAAGATCTGGCAGTCCGGCCCGCCCTCCACGCGCTCGGCGGGGGCGCT